>CADEGB010000003.1 GCA_902826755.1 uncultured Gemmatimonadota bacterium | reverse complement strand
CGGGAGGAACTGGGCGGGGAAACGGGGGTACGGGGCGGAGTCCCGCTGGGAGAAGAGGAGACGTGACCCTCGAATCCCCTTCGACAGACCGGCGTGGACCCGCCGGTAGCGGGCCGTATCGGCCGGGGTCCGACCGATGTAGTCGAGCAGCTCGGTCAGTGGCTTGTTGTTCCAGGCGGCAAGGTCGGCCGGCGGCTGGCGGCCGAACAGCAAGGCAAGGAAATCGATCCGGTTCCGCGCCGTCTCGAACAGCGACTTGAACAGCAGATGCAGGAGCCGGTTGTCGCGGCGGAGGTCGACGATGAAGGCGATGGCCGGCCGGCTGGCCGTGATGTAGGAGAAGTTCTGGTCGGGCCCCACCCCGACGTAGGCGCCGCCCCGGGCACCGCGCTCCCTGATCAGGGGGACGACATGGAGGTAGGAGGACTCGTTGGAAATCAGGTTGTCGGTATCGAAGTACCCCCCGGACTCCGACAGCTGCTCGACCAGTCGAGCGAACGGAATCGAGTCACGGAGGGCCGGCACCGCCGGGCGGGCGGCAACGGCCTGGAGAAGGAGCAACAGCGCTACCATCCGGACATCCTAACGCCGCCGGCCCGGATCGGACAGGGAACCCACCCCCGTCGGCTTCCTCCGCCACTGTCGTCCCTGCATCCCGAAAACCCCGTCGTCCGTCTCGACGGGGAAGTTAATCCGAGAACGGCGGCTGCCGGGAGTTGACCAGACCGTCGGCGCCACCCCGGGCCGTCAGTCGTCCCGCATGGCGGTGGTGGGATCGACCCGGGTGGCCCGCCGCGCCGGACCAAGGGTAGCCAGGGCCGCCACTCCGACGAGAACCAGCGCCACCGTCACGAAGGTGACGGGATCGCCGGGGCCGACCCCCCGCAGCTGACTACCGAGCAGCCGGGCCAGGAGGAGGCTTCCCGGAACGCCGACCCCAACCCCGATCAGGGCCGGCACCAGCCCCTGCCTGAGGACGAGCCCGCGGATCCGGCCGGCCGATGCGCCTAACGCCACCCGGATGCCCAGTTCCCGTCGCTGCCGGGCGACGAAGTACCCGATGACGCCGTAGATCCCGATGGCCGCGAGGAGCAGACCGACAGCGCCAAGGGTGGTAAGCAGGCGGGTGTTGAAGCGGCCCTGCGCCATCGACTGCGCGATCCGCTCTCCCATCGTCGCCACGCCGTACACCGGAACGGCCGGATCGACCGTCCGAACGGCGGCGCGGACTCCAGCCGTCAGAGCCGCGGACTCCCGACCCCGCACCGCCAGGGTCATGGTTCGTTGGATCCAGTTCCAGGCCTCGGCCGGGGCCTGGGCCACTGGAAGGTAGAACTCCGGCACCGCCTCCTGATCGATGCCGCCGGAGCGGACATCACCCGCCACGCCGATGACCTCCTTCCACATCGGATCGGTCTCGGTTCCTTCGCAGCAGGCCATGCGTTTGCCGATCGGATCCTGACCCGGCCAGGCCCGCTCCGCCAGGCCCTTGCTCACGATCATCACCCGGGTGGTTCCGCGCCGATCCTCGTCGGTGAAATCCCGCCCGCGGACGATCGGGATGCGCATGGTCCCGAGGTACCCGGGCGTGACCAGCCTAAGCCGGGAGCCAATGGCGTTCTCCGGCGCGAGGGCCATGCCTTCTCGGATCAGGCCGTTGGTTCCGCCGCCAGGTCCGAGTGGCACCTGGGAAGACAACCCGGCGGCCTCGACTCCGGGAATCTGGCCCAACTCCCGGTGGAGGCGCTCGAAGGCCCCGGTGACCTGTTCCCATTCGGGGTACGCGGTCTGGGCCAAGCCGACCCGGGCGGTCACGACCCCGTCGGGCCGGAACCCGGGATCGATCCGACCGAGGTGAATGGCCGTGCGGATCAGGAGCCCGGCCCCGACCAGCAACACCAGGGCGAGGGCAACCTCCGCGGCCACGAGCCCGCGCCGCAGCCAGTCGCTGACGGCGGCCGAACTACCCTTGGCGCCTTCGCGGAGGGTTCGTGCCAGGTCCCCGGCGGTCGACCGAATGGCCGGCATCAGACCGAAGACCAGCACGCTCCCAAGCGAGACGGCCACCGCAAAGGCGAGGACCCAGCCATCGAGGCCGGCCTGGTCAAGCCGAGGAAGATTCCGAGGCGCGGTCACCAGCATGGCCTTGATGGCCACCCAGGCCAGGCCGATCCCGAGGATCCCCGCGCCGAGCGCCAGTACCAGATTCTCGGTGATCAGCTGGCGCACGATTCGACGGCGGCCGGCCCCGAGAGCGGCCCGAACGGCGAGTTCTCGTTCCCGCGCGGCACCTCTCGCCAGGAGCAGGTTGGCGACGTTGACGCAGGCAATCAGGAGAACCACCAGAACGGAACCGAAGAGGACCCCGAGCCGTTCCGGCGCGTTGCCGACGTACTGGGCAAAGAGCGGCTCCACCGCGCCGGTGAGTCCGTGGTTGTCGAGCGGGAACGCGGTCGCGAGCTGCCGCGCGATCCGGTCCTGATCGGCCAGCGCCTGGCGAACGGTGACGCCGGACTTGAGGCGACCGTACACCTCGAGGAAGTGCTCGTCGTGTTTGGCCTGCTGTTGGGGGGTGAACGCCGCCGGCACCCAAAGTTCTTCCCCGCCCAGTGAAAACGTCGGCGGCATCACGCCGATGATTTGGTGCGCCGTCCCATCGATCGTGATGGTTCGGCCGACGACCCCGGCATCGGCCCCGAAGCGGCGCCGCCAAAGCCCGTCGCTCAACAGGGCCACCCGATTCGCGCCGGGCCGATCCTCCTCAACCGAAAAGGTCCTCCCAATCGCCGGCGGGATCCGGAACACCTCGAAATAGGCGGCGTCGGCCCGGGCGCCGGGCACCCGCTCGGGACTGGCGTCGACGTTGAGGTTGAAGTTGGCGAAGTGCGTGGCACCGAGCCGCTCGAACACCCGCGTTTCCCGGGCATAGTCGATGTAGTTGCCCACCGACACGCTCCAGGCCGGCCCCTGGGGATTGCCGTCGCCGACGACCACGATTCGATCCGCTTCGGGGATGGGCAGCGGGCGGAGCACCACGCTGTAGAGAAAACTGAAGATGGCGGTCGTCGCCCCGATCCCGATCGCCAGGGTTGCCAGGGCGGTCAGCGTGAATCCCGGCTGCTGGCGGAGGGACCGAAACGCGTAGCGGACGTCCTGCCCGAACTCTGCCAACCACTCATGGCGCTCTCGCATCGTGTTTCGCTCCCGGCCGAGCCGGCGGAGGGTGGCACGGAAGGCCTCGCCGTCGCCCAAACGGGCCATGGCCTCGGCGCGGGCGGCGTCCGGCGAGAGCCCCCGGGCGATCAACTCCTTGATCCGCATGTCGAGATGGAACTGGACCTCGGCCTCGACCTCGTCGGCGACCGAGGGTCGCCACCAGAGTTGGCGGAGCCGGCGACCGAACTCGAGTTTGGCCATGGGTCAGACCCGTCCGTTGGAGCCAAGGACCTTGGTGACCGCCACCGAGAACCGGCGCCAGGCCGCGATCTCCTCCTTGAGGTGAGCCCGGCCCGCAGAGGTGAGGGCGTAGAACTTGGCTTTCCGGCCCAGCTCGGACATCCCCCACTCGGCCTCGATCCATCCCTTCCGCTCCATCCGATAGAGGGCGGGATAGAGCGAGCCCTCCTCAACGACGAGGGCGTCGTCGGTCGTGTCCTCCAACCACTTGGCGATCCCGTAGCCGTGCCGGGGAGCCCACGCCAGGGTCTTGAGGATCAGGACGTCGAGCGTGCCCTGGAGGAGTTCGGTCGGCTGCGGCGCCATGGGTTCGGCCGGGAGAGGGTTACCTAGATTATCTGGGCAATTACCTAGACCGTCAAGGTATACGACCACGGGCCGGATCCGGTTTCAGGGCACGAAAAAGGCCGACCCCCCGAGACGGGGGGTCGGCCGTGACGACGCGGGCCTGGTCTACTCCTTGGCCCGGTCGAGGTACTCGCCGGTTTCCGGATTGACCCGGATGCGCTCTCCCGCCTGAATGAATTCGGGCACGTTGACGCTGATGCCGTTGTTCAGGAGGGCGGGTTTGCTCGAAGCGTTCTTGGTTGCCGTCTTCATGACGGGGGCGGTTTCCATGACCTCGAACGTCAAGCTGTTCGGCAACTGGATCCCGATCGGCCGGCCGTCGTAGAACTCGGCGATGATCCGCATCCCGTCGGTCATCCATTTGGCGCTGTCACCGAGATCGTCTTCCTCGACTTCCAGCTGGTCGTAGTTCTCGGTGTTCATGAAGTGATAGGTGGTGCCAGCCTTGTACATGAAATCGAGCTGGTGGGTCTCGAGGTTGGCGACCTCGAGGCTGTCGGTGGCCCGAAACCGGTGTTCGAACTGAATGCCGGTCTTGAGCTTCCGAAGCTTGGCCTGAACCAGGGCGCGGAGGTTGCCCGGGGTATGGTGATGAAAGTCGAGGACGCGGCAGGGTTCGCCGTTGTGCATGATCGCCATGCCGCGTCTCATGTTGCTCGCGATGATAGCCATACGGCCAAACCTCGATGGGTCGGTTGAACGATTGGAGCCCCTAAAGATAGCTCCAACAAGGGCTTGAGGCTATCCCGAGGCGGTGTCGGGGTCGCGGTAGGGGCTCGGTCCGGGCGGGGGCGGCCGGTGCCCGGAAAAGGCCAAGAGGGGCAAGCCTCTTGCCTCGAAGGGTTTGGCTTAGGAAGTTATGGTGTGTCCTCGGTCACCAAGGCGTGCCCTTCCTGCGCGCAACCCCTCCCGGTCGAAGCCGCCTTCTGCATGATGTGCGGTGCTGCCACCCCTCAGGCCATCGACAAGCAGACGGGTGAGATCCGGAGTTACAGCGCGGACCGGATCCCCTCGCCCGACAAGACGAGACTGCAGCGGGCCTTGGGCGGCAACTACGAACTTGGCAAGCTGGTTGGCCGGGGTGGGTTTGCCGAAGTTTTCCTGGTTCACGACAAGCGGCTGAAGCGCGACCTGGCGCTCAAGGCCCTCCGGCCGGACCTGGTCATTTCCGAGCATCTCCTGACCCGCTTCCGGCGGGAAGCGGAAACCGTTGCCGCCCTCCGCCATCCCCACATCGTGCCGATTTATGACATCGGCGAGGCGGACGGGATCGCCTACATCCTGATGCCGCTGATCCAGGGTGAGAGCCTCCGGGCGCTGTTGATGCGGGAGGGGCCGCGGCCGGTGCGGGAGGCAACCCGGATCATGCTGGAGGCATCCGACGCCCTCGGGGCCGCCCACGACGCCGGGGTGGTCCACCGCGACATCAAGCCCGAGAACATCATGCTGGAGGGCAAGACCCGGCGGGTCCAGCTGATGGACTTCGGGATTGCCAAAGCCATCGACACCAGCGGCGACGAGGGCCCGGGCCTGACCAGCACCGGCATGCTGGTGGGAACGCCACACTACATGAGCCCGGAGCAGGCGTCGGGCGAGCCCAACCTCGACCACCGAAGCGACCAGTATTCGCTGGCCGTGGTGGCGTACCAGATGATCACCGGATCGCTCCCGTTCGACGGCGAGTCGACCCGAGCCGTGCTGTTCCAGCAGATGGTGGGCGTTCCGAAGAGTCTCCGCGACCTGGTGCCGGACGTGCCGGCGTCGGTGGCCTTTACGATCGACCGGGCCTTGTCGAAGGACCCGAAGGACCGGTTTGCCTCGATGGAGGCGTTCAGCGAGGCGATCTCCGGGCCGGATATCTGGCCCTTGGGCGCAACCGGTGCCACCGACGCGGTGACGGCCGCCACGCCCCAACCCGCCAGCCTGACCGGCGCGGCCACCCAGGTCACGCCGGTCCCCGGGAAAAAGCGTTCGTGGCTACCAATGGCGGCGGTGGGCATCGCGGCGGTGGCGGTGGCCGCGTTCGTGCTCCGACCGAAGCCCACCACCGCGCCGGCGGCGGTGGTCCCGACGACGCAGGCGCCTAACGCGGCTCCGGCGGTGACGCCGCCGCCGGCGCCGACCGACTCCCGCCCCGCCGAGCCAACCTCGCCGCCGCCCCCGGCGGTCCCTGCGGCGGCTCCCGCCGCGGCCACCACGGGCGCGCCCCGCCGGACCGCCACGGGGCAGCCCTCGACCCCGCCGGGCGCGGCACCTCCGACTTCCCCGGCGGCCGGTGCCGGCACCTGTCAGGCCGCGGTGAACGGGAAGAAGTGGCCCGAGGCCCTCAAGCTCTGCGCCACCGAGGGCGACGCCGGCAACGCCGCCTCGGCCCGCTTGCTCGCGGGCATCTACCGGGCCGGGACCGGGGTCGACAAGTCCGACGTCGAAGCGGCCAACTGGTACCGGAAGGCCGTCGGCGGCGGCGACGGTCAGGCGGCGCTTCGTCTCGGAATCATGTACGCCAACGGTCAGGGCGTCACGCAGAACGACGTCGAAGCCACCAACCTGCTCCGGAAGGCGGCCGACGGCGGCGTGGCAGAAGCATGGCCGCTCATCGCCGAGCGGTACGAACAGGGGCTTGGAACCAGGCGGAGCGACCAGGAAGCGGCGTTCTGGTATCGGCGGGCGGCCGAACGGGGCAGCCGCGACGCCCAGTACAACCTCGGCGAAATGTACAACCGGGGCCGCGGCGTCCAGAAAAGCGAAGACGAAGCCGCCGCCTGGTTCAGCAAGGCCGCCGAGCAGCAACATGCCGCGGCCGAGTATCAGCTTGGGATGATGTACCTGCGCGGCAAGGGCGGGCTGACCAAGGACGAGGCGGTCGGCGTCGAGTGGCTGGAGCGGGCCGCGGCCCAGGGTCATGAGGAAGCGAAGAAAGAGGTGGCCAAGCGCCGCCGTCCTTGACCCCCGCGCGGCCGGGGGACGAAATTCCCGGCGCCGTCGTCCCTCACCGACCTCGAGTGGTGCCCACACGTCCCTGCCCGACCTGCCACACCCCCCTGCCGCACGACGCCGCCTACTGCGCGCAGTGCGGGTCGGCTACCCACACCCAAGTCATCGGTGAAGCGGAACCCGTCGGCGCCACCGCCGCGGTGTCCGCGAGCTACGAGCACGAGCCGGCCCGGCTCACCAAGGCCCTCGGCCCCCAGCTGGAACTCGGCGCCCTGATCGGTCGGGGCGGCTACGCGGAGGTGTTCCAGGTCCGGGACCGGAAGCTCAACCGCGACCTGGCAATCAAGGTGATCCGGCCCGACCTGATCGTCACCCCCTCGCTGCTGGCCCGATTCCGTCGGGAGGCGCTGTCGGTGGCGGCCCTCCAGCATCCCGCCATCGTGCCGGTGTACGATGTCGGCGAGTCCGACGGCATCTGTTACATCGTGATGCCGCTGATCAAAGGGGAAAGCCTCAAGGCGGTCCTTCTGCGCCAGCGTCGGCTTCCGATCGAGGAGGTGCAGCGGATCGTGCTCGAGGCGGCCAACGCGCTCGCGGTGGCACACGAGGCCAACGTGGTCCATCGGGACATCAAGCCCGAGAACATCATGCTGGAAGGGCGGGAGCGAAACGTCCGGCTCATGGACTTCGGGATCGCCAAAGCCGTCGATTCGAGCGAGAAAGAGCTGACCGGAACGGGCGTGGTGGTCGGGACCCCGGCGTACATGAGTCCGGAACAGGCCAGCGGCGAGCCGACCATCGACGCTCGCAGCGATCAGTACTCCCTGGCGGTCGTGGCCTACCAGATGCTGTCGGGACGAGCCCCGTTCGAGGGCGAGACGGCGCGGGCGATCATCGCCAAGCAGCTTCTCGATCAGCCGGCGGCGCTCGATACCCTGGTGGACAACGTCCCGGCCCACATCGTGGCCGCGCTCCACCGAGCGATGCAGAAGAACCCCAAGAACCGGTTCGACACGATCAAGGACTTCGCGGCCGCGCTCCAGAACCCGGGGTACCGGAACCCGCCATCGATCGACCCGATCGTGGCGCCCGTGCCGGCTCGGAGGGGCGGATGGGTACCGTGGGCCGCAGGCTTCGCGGCGGTGGTGGTGCTCGGTTGGGTGGCGGTGGCCGAACTCCGGCGCCCCCCATCGGTTCCCGCCGCGACGCCCACGCCACAGTCTCCGACCCCGATCGCCGTCAATCGGCCCGTCGTCGATTCGCCGACGAACCCGGGCATCACGGTGCGCGCCCCGGTGTCTCCGCCCCCGACGACGACTGCTCCCCGGCCTGACAGCGGCCGCCGCGATCCGGTGGTGACGGTTGGTCCTCCGCGCGTCGACAGTGCCGCCGTTCCCACGACCCCGCCGGCGAGTTGTCAGGTCCTGGCGGACCGGCAGGAGTGGGACAAGGCGCTTGCCCGCTGCATCGAGGAAGCGCAGGGCGGGAACGGACGATCCGCCAAGATCGCGGCGGTGGTCCTGGCGGAGGGACGCGGATCGGTGGCCCCCGACGAAGGCCGGGCGGCAACCTTGTACGAGCAAGCCGCCCGGGCGGGTGACCCCGAGTCACAGTTCTGGGTGGCGCGGCGGGCCGAGGCGCGCGAGCCGTCGCTCGCGACCGACATGTACCTCGCGGCCGCGCGGAACCGCTTCACGCCAGCCTACTCGATCGTCGCGGCGCGATTCGATCGCGGTCTTGGGATTGCCCGGGACTCGGCGGCGGCCGCGCATTGGTACGAAGAGGCCGCCAAGGCGGGGGATGTTGGCAGTCAGGTCCGGCTCGCGGACCTCTACGCCCAGGGACGCGGGGTGGCCCGGAGCGACTCGGCCGCGCGGGCCTGGTACGAACGGGCCGCCACCCGCGGCAACAGCCCCGAGGCGCAGTACCAGTTGGCGATGATTTTTTTCCGGGGACGCGGAGTCAAGCGCTCCGACGACGAGGGACTCAAGTGGCTCCGGCTGGCCGCGGCAGCGGGCCATGCGGAAGCGACCCGGGAACTGGCCAAGCGAAAGGGCTGACCCCTACCAATCCACCAGCGCGCCAAGGCTGATCACCCGGCCCCGCAGCGGAACCCAGGGTGAGTTGGTGCGGCGCCCCCCATCGATCGGATCGAAGAACACCGGCTCGTAGTTCCGGAGCCGGACGTCGAGAAGGTTCTCCCCGCTGAAATAGAGCCGGGCCCGCCCGGATCGCTGGGAGACGAGGCCGTTGACCAGGGTATAGGCCGGGGTCGTCGTCCGAAACGCGTTGTCGGTAAGCGTCTGGCGACCGACGAGCGAAAGGTCGGCATCGATGGTGGTCCCGCCACCACGGGGCGCCCGCCAACCGAGGTTGAGACCCAGCCGGTGGGCCGGAGTGAGGTCGACGTCGCGACGACCCGTGCCGGCGGGGACACCCTCGGTGCCCTTTCGAAAGGCGTAGAAGGCACCCAGCAAGAACGGTTCGCGCTGGTGCGAGCCCCGAAGATCGAAGGCCACCACCCGGGTGGGTTCCGACACGTTGAGCAGTCGAAGCCGGTCGGCGGTGTCGCCGATCAGCGGCACCAGCCGGAGCGGCAGGGCCACCCGCGTGTAGGTGACGGCCGCGCCAAGTTCGGTGGCGGCGGCGCGCCAGCGGAGGTCCACCCCGGCGCCGGCGAGCCGCTCCGATTTGGTGGCGATCGGAAAGGTGGCGCGGAGGCCGATCGTCTCGACCTCGTCAGTCAACAGCGTGGGAGCCGTGTATCCCAAGGCGCCGAAAGCCCGGAGGTCGATCCGGGCCGACGGTCTGACCAGCAGGTCGGCGCGCGGCTGGCATTGGGTGCCGTGCACGTTGTGCCGGTCACATCGCCCAGCCACCGTGCCGGTGATTCGAGGCGACGGCGACCAGGTGATCGACCCGAACGCGCTCGGCGCGGAGTGGGTGTAGTCGAACGCGGGGAGATCCCGTTGGCGAAGGGCTTCGCGATACCAGCCGAACCCGCCAAGGATGGCCACTCGGCCGAGGGAGCGCTGGTAGGTCCCCTCGGCAAAGAGCGACGAACGGCGATCTCGCTCCCGCAGATCGTCGAAGCGATGACTGATGGACTGGAACACACCCGCGAGCTTGACCTGGAGCAGACCCGCCGCGCCGATCAGCCGGCGGGCGCTGAGGCCGCCGTCGAACCGCCGGGTCCGCCGCTCTTCTCGATAGGGGTCAGTCCCGGTATTGGAGAACAGGAACCCGCCAGTTCGATCTTCGGAGGTGACGCCCGCCGTGGCGACGAGTCCGTCGCCGTTGGGCCGGTCGAGGTACAGACGGGGCCGGATCGCGAATCGAATGGCGCGGGGGATCTCACCCCAGTTGTCGTCATCGGCATCGACCAGCCGCTGCTGGTGAAAGTCGGCAAAGACGGACGCGCTGACCGTCGGCGAGAGGCGGCGGGCGCCCCAGGCCAGCAGGTCGCCGCCTTTTTCGGAATTCTGGTTGACGCCGAGCCGCAGTTGATTCCGCTCGGGACGACGAGACACGAGGTTGATGACACCGCCCGCGGCCAACGGTCCATAGAGGGCCGACGCGGGGCCCCGGAGCCATTCGACCTGTT
Source organism: uncultured Gemmatimonadota bacterium (assembly GCA_902826755.1). Lineage (GTDB taxonomy): Bacteria > Gemmatimonadota > Gemmatimonadetes > Gemmatimonadales > GWC2-71-9 > SHZU01. Next base: position 37,077 of record CADEGB010000003.1, on the reverse strand, counting down.
CGAACTCGAGCGGCGACAGCTGCATCGCGCCGAAGGCACCCGGATACCCACCAACCAGGGGCAGGCCGTCCACCAGAATCCCCGTGTATTGGCCCCGGACCCCATCGACGCGGAACCGGCTGCCGTCGAGCGGTCCGCTCTGCGGCTGCGCCCGGACACCGGGCGCACCTAGGAACACCGAGGTGAGGTCGGCGGGGCGCCCGAGGCCGCGCCGGACCAGTTCTCGATTGCCGACGACAAGGACCGGGGCGGCTTCCTGATCGGGGCGGCGGTTGCCGCGGGTGGTTTCGATCAGGACATCGTCCGCGGACCCGTTCCGAGCCTCGAGGGACAGCTCATGGCGTTGGACCACGGCGGGCAAGATGGTGATCTCGAACAAACGGGGGCGAAAGCCGGGGTGCGACACCTCGACCCGAACGAGACGCGCCGGCAACTCGATCCGCGCCACGCCCCGCTGGTCGGCAACACCGCCGATGCGGTCGGACCGGATGAAGGCACCCGCAAGCGGGGTGGAGTCGGGACGGAGGACCGTGACCACGAGCGTGCCGGTCTCCTGAGCGGAAATCGGTCCCGGGTCGAACACGGCACCCGCCAGGACGGCCGCCCAACACACGGCGCATCCCACTCGGCGGGCGATCGGGAAGGCGGAAGTTCGCACTGTGCGAAAGGTAAACCGGGAGACCCGCAGGGTCAGGATTCCCCGGCGGTCCGCTGCCGGAAGAAGGCCACGAAGAACACCGCGGTCGCCAATCCGATCAGGGAAACGACCCGCCACAGGCTGGCGTAATCGACGCCGCCGCCGGGGAGCGCGTAGCGGTCCGCCAGGACGCCGGACAGAATCCCGCCGAGCACCGGACCACCCCCCAGGATGATGATGCCGAACACGGTCTGAACCGAGTGACGGACGTCGGCCGGTGCGATCCGGTCCGCGTAGATGTAGGCGGCCGCGAAGAAGCCCGCGTAGCAGACGCCGTGGAGCGCCTGACTGGCCACCTGAACCTCGACCGGGAGAGCTGGAATGCTCCAGATCAGGTAGCGGACGAAATAGGCGACGGCGCCGATGGTGATGACCGTCCGGAACCCGAGCCGGGTCAGGGCCCAGCCGAGGACCGCCATGACGGCAATCTCGCTGAATTGGCCGATCGTCATGGCGGGCCCGATCTGGCTGTCGAGCAGGCCGAGGTGGGACAGGAAAGGCGGGGTCTGGATGAAATAGATCTGGTGGATGATGCTGATCGGGAGGCTGGCGGCCACCAGAACGGCAAACGATGGCTCCCGGAGCATCCGGAACGCTTTGGCGAACGCGAGCTTCTCGGCCGCGTCGCGCCGGGGTGGGGTGCTGGGCAGAAAGAGGCAGAAAAGGGCATACCCCCAGGAAATCAGGGCCGAGAACCGGAGCGCGTCGGCCAGGCGGGCCGTGACGTCGGGATGCTCCGGGCCGACCAGAAACGGGGGCATGGCCTGGAAGCCGAGGTCGTGCTGGAGGTAGAGCATCGGAAAGACCCAGCTGACCGCGATCCAGCCGATGGTGCCCCAAACCCGAACCCGGGGGAACTGACGATCCCGGTCTTCGAGGTGGGAGAAGGCCATGGAGTTCGAGAGTGCCAGGGTCGGCATGTAGACGACGCTGTAGGCAATCGAGAGCCAGAGCCAGGCCTGGTAGCCGGTCTGGCCGGCGGTCACCCACTTGAGGACCCCGCCGACGGCCAGCAGGAAGCCCAGGAATCGTTCGGTCCGGAAGTACCGGTCGGCCAGCTGCCCGGCGATGAACGGCGACGCGATGGCTCCGATCGACCCCGCCAGCCCGAGGATCAGGCCGATCTGACCGGCGGTGAACCCGAGGCCCCCTTCCGCAGTCGGGGCCGAGAGGTAGCGCCCAGCGATCGGGAGCCAAGCCCCCCAGACCGCATACTGGAGGAACATCATCAGCGAGAGGCGACCGACCTTGCGGTTCGTCACGGGCGCTCCAGTTATTGAGGGAGTATTTCTTTAATTTATAAAACTATACGAACAAATCACTTGCGAGATCGAACTTCGGTCGAATCGAGACTCCGAAAGACCCAGAACCCAGGGTCGATCGCCACCCGGCTCGTCGCGGGAACCGGCACCACGGCTCGGCCGCCAGGCAAGGCGACCCGCCGGGTAACCCCGTCAATCTCGACCTCAACCGGCATGGGAAACGGCAGCCCCTTGGGCACCCGCCACCGAAGCTCGAGCCGCCCACCGGCGCGGGTGACCTCGAGCCGCGGAAGCTCCGGCTGCCGGAGGTAGACATCGAAGAACCAGCCGAGGTCCCGCCCCGCCATCCGCGAAGCGTGGGCCACGAATTCGGCGGTCGAGACCAGGCGCACATGGGTGCCGTCGACCACCCGCTCCGCCGCGGGGGTGGGATAGAGCCACCGGCGGAGCATCGGGAAGAAGACCGAGTCGCCCACTAGGAACCGAAGGGTGTGGAGGACAACCGACCCCTTGCCGTAGATGTCGCCGTCGCCGGCCAGGTAGTCGGGCGGATTGAAATAGACCTCGCCGGCCGAGAGCGGGCCTCGTTCGGCGATGGGACGCCGGTTCCTGGCAGCCTTCCACTGGGTCAGGATCAGCTCCCGGTAGGCCTCGGCGCCCCGGGTCCGCTCGACGTAGAGGGGCTGCATGTAGGTGCCAAAACCCTCGTGCAGCCAGTAGTCGCTCCAGTCGCGAGCCGTCACCAGATTGCCGAACCATTCGTGGGCCAGCTCATGTTGGTGCAACTCGTCGAACCCGTAGCGGTTCTGCTGGTAGCGGTTGCCGTAGGCAATGATGGTCTGGTGCTCCATCCCGAGGTGGGGCGTTTCCACCACCCCGTATTTGTCGGCCCGGAACGGGTACGGGCCGAGGAGATCCTCGTAGAACCGGAGGTGCAGGAGGATTTCGTCCGCGAGCTTTTCCCCCTCGGCCAGATGCTCCGGCAGCACCCAGTAGGTCACCGGAATGGTGTCGCCCGCCACGCTCCGGTATTGCCGGGTCACCTCCCGGTATGGCGCGATGTTGAGGGCCACGTTGTAGTTGCTGATCGGGGTCGAGACGAGCCACTGCCAGGTCGTGGTCCCATCCTCGTGATCCTGGGCGCCGAGGGGCCGGCCGTTGGAGGCCGCCACCAGGCCCCGGGGCACCGTGATCCGGATTCGAACCGAATCGGCTTTGTCCGACGGGTGGTCCTTGACCGGCCAAAACAGGTCGGCGCCCTCGTTGACGGCGGTGGTGGCAATCCACGGGTCGCCACTCGGCGTCCGGGCCCACTGGATCCCGCCGATCCACGGGGGCCGCGGGGCAATCCGGGGCTGTCCACCGTACCGGATCCGAACCGCGAAGGTCTCACCAGCGGCGAGGGGGCGATGGGGACGGATCCAGAGCCGGAGGCGGCGACGTTCGAACGAGAGCGGCTGGTCGTCGCGATCGGTGATCCGATCGACGGTATAGGCGGAGTCGAGGTCGATCACGATCCACGAGAGGGGCGCCACCACCCGGGCGTGGATGGTGGCGTCTCCCTGGAGGGTGGAGTCGGCCGGATCGACCCGGAAGGCGAGGTCGTAGTGGGTAACGTCGAAGGCCGCCTGTTCCGGCAACAGGGGCCCGCCGGACGACCATTCCCGAGGATTCGGGCGTGGGGCGATCGGCGCCGGCGGCTGGGCCGCCAGCGAGGTGCCGACCGCAAGCCCCGCCACCGCCGCCAGGAGGACGCGAATCGGCTACCTCCTGGTTCGAGCTCGGGGCAGCTTGCTCCCCCGGCGGGCAACGTCCGGAACGAACCGGTCGAGGCCGCGAGGCGGAAACTCGAGCGTCTTGCCCTGCTCCGCGCTCTGATAGGCGGTCATCAGCACCCGCACGACATCGATGCCGTGCTCGAAAGTGAGCCGGGGCGGTTCCTTGCCGAGGAACGCCCTCACGAAGTGCCGGTTCTCGCCCTCGTATCCGTAGGCCACCGCTTCCTGGGCCACCACCGGCATCAGGCCGATCTCGGCGTTCTGCTTTTCGACCAGGTCCTCGCCGGCGCGGCCCTGGACCTGACGACTGAAGAAGAGCTTGAGCCCGCTGTCGAGCGTATTCCACGCCATCGAATACTCGGGTCCGAGCAACTCCGCCGAGAGGCGGAGTCCGGCCCCGACGAAGCTCCAGGAAGTGGTGGCTTCGCCGAAGACCCGGTAGCCGTCCTGGGTCTCGAACTCGATCATGACGCTGGCGAAGTCCTCGGACGGCGCTTTGGCGTAGTCGACCTCCCGCCCCATGGTGCGCTTGAGGCGCCGGACGTACTCCGGGCGGGTCCATTTGAGGCTGGCCACGTGGCCGGTGATTCGGACCGGCTTGACGGTCGCCACGTCCTCACCCGGACGGGTCAGGAGATGGCGGACCACCAGGGCGGAGTGGCACATCATGTCGTTGAGGACGCCGCCACCCTGGAGCTTGCCTCGCCAGAACCAGGGCATGTGAGGCCCGCTGTGCTCCTCGGCGGCGCGGGCCAGGTATGGCCGGCCGGTCAGGCGGGCTCCCCGGGCCCAGAGCAACTCACGACCCCGTTCGACTTGGGGGGAGAAGCACTGGTTCTCGAGATAGCCATGCCGGATTCCGGCCCGATTGACGAGCGCGGTGACCGCCTTGGCCTCGGCCACGTTCCGGGCCAGCGGCTTTTCGCAGGCGACGCCGAGCAGTTCCGCCTTGCCACGGAGGATCGGGTCGACCAGTTCCTCGACGTTCTCGATCCGAGCGTGGTTGGGCCCCGAGAGCCAGATGGCGTCGATCCGGGGATCGGCCACCATTTCGGCAATCGAGCGATAGGGCCGGCACTGGCCAATGTCGAGCGACCGGGCATACCGGGCGGCACTGGCGGCGTTTTCGTGATTCGGGCTCCAGACGCCCAGGACGTCGGCGTCGCGAACCCCGGTCCAGGAGAGCATGTGGAAGCGGGCGTTGAAGCCGCTGCCGATGAAGCCGACGCCGAGTCGTTTCTTGGCCATGGTGGTATTGGGGAGAAGGCGCAGGGGAAGCTAGTGTGCTGAGCGGTGGTCGCAACCGGACGACCGCGGGAGCTTGTCCCGGTTCCCTTCCCGGCGTACCGTACGGGTCCGGCCACTCGGCGGGCCGGCTCAACCCAATCCACGGCACTCCTCATGATCTCCCGGATCACAGCAGTTCTCGTCATCGCGACGCTGGCCAGCGGTTCGCTCGCCGGACAAACCCCGGACCCGCGGGTGGCGGCGTTCGACGCCTACGCCGCCAAGGCGGTCAAGGATTGGGGGGCCGTCGGGCTGGCCGTCTCGGTCGTCAAGGACGGCCGGACGATCTTCGCCAAGGGGTATGGCGTCCGCGAGCTCGGCAAGCCGGACCAGGCCGACGAGCACACCCTGTTCGCGATCGGCTCCACCACCAAGGCGTTGACGGCGGCGGCCATCGGGATGCTGGTCGACGATGGCAAGGTCCGGTGGGACGACCCGGTCACGAAGCATCTGCCGGGGTTTCAGTTGAGCGATCCCTACATCACGCGGGAGGTCACGGTCCGGGATCTCCTGACCCACCGTGCCGGCCTCGTCAACGGCGACGTCCTGTGGTATCGAACCGACCTCACCGCGGCCGAGGTGTTGCGGCGGGCGCGGTTCATCCCGATCGGCTACTCGATGCGATCGGGCTTCATTTATCAGAATGTGATGTACGCGGCAGCTGGCGCGGTGATCGAGGCGGCGAGCGGGATGCCGTGGACGCAGTTCGTGACGACCCGAATCTTCCAACCGCTCGGGATGACTCGCACCGTGGCGACGCTGGCGGCGACGGCGGGGGTGCCGAACGTCGCCTCGCCGCACGATCTGGTCGACGGCAAGGTGACGGTCATCGGCAACGCGGCGGTCGATCCGGTCGCGGCGGCGGGGTCGGTCTGGTCGAGCGTGACGGAGATGGCCAAATGGGCGGCCTTCATGATCGACAGCGGCAAGGTCGGCGAGCGGCGGCTCCTCAAACCGGGAACCTGGGCCGAGTTGTTCGAACCCCAGACCATGGTGGATCAGGCCGGTTTCTATCCGACCGCCCGGCTCACCAAGCCGCACTGGACCACCTACGGCATGGGCTGGTTCCAGCACGACTACCAGGGTCGGATGGTCCAGTTCCACACCGGGAGTATCGACGGGATGGTGGCGATCATCGGCCTGATCCCGGAGGAGCGGATCGGGGTCTACGTGCTGGCCAATCTGGATCATGTCGAGGCCCGTCATGCCCTGATGTACCGGGCGTTCGACACCTGGCTCGGTTCCGGGACCCGTGATTGGAGCGCCGAGTTCAAGCAACTGTACGATGGCATGGGCGCCGCGGGCGATAGCGCCCGGGTCCGCGCCGAGCGCCAGCGCGTGGCCAACACCAAGCCATCCCTGGCACTCGACGCGTACGTCGGGACGTATGCCGATTCCCTGGTGGGCACCGTCGACATCCGGCTCGACAACGGCCAACTCACCCTCCAGCAGGGCAGCCAGCTCCGGGCGCGGCTGGAGCACTGGCACTTCGACACCTTCCGGGCGCGTTGGGACCAGGCCTGGCGCGGATCCGGAGCGGTGACGTTTACGCTCGGCCCGAGCGGCGCGGTCGACGCGATGACGTTTTCCGGCCGTCGACTCGGCCGGCGGCGGTAACGATGCGCCGCCGAACCTTCCTCGCGAGCGGCGTCGCGGCCCTGGGCATGGCGCGGCTGGGCGCCGGTTCGAGCGCAGCCGTGCCGTTCACGATCTCACTGGCCCAATGGTCGTTGCACCGCGAACTGCAGTCCAAACGACTCGACCACCTCGACTTTGCCAAGGTGGCCCGCCGGGACTACGGCATCGAGGCCATCGAGTACGTCAACTCGTTCTTCAAGGACCGGGCGCGTGATCAGGCCTACCTGGGTGAGATGAACCGGCGGGCGGCGGGCGAAGGGGTCTACCAGCACCTCATCATGTGCGACGGTGAAGGCGCCCTTGGCGACCCCGACGCCGGGAAGCGGACCGAGGCCGTCGAGAACCACCGGAAGTGGCTCGAGGCCGCCAAAGTGCTCGGGTGCGCCACGATCCGGGTCAACGCCCAGAGCTCCGGAACGCCGGAGGAGCAGCAGCGGCTCGCCGCGGACGGGCTCCGCCGGCTGACCGACCTGGCCGCGCCGCTCGACCTCAACGTCATCGTCGAGAATCACGGCGGACTGTCGTCGCATGGCGACTGGCTGGTCGGGGTGATGAAGCGAGTGGATCACCCCCGTTGCGGGACCCTGCCGGACTTCGGGAACTTCTACGAGTACGACAAGTACCGTGGCGTCGAGGACATGATGCCGTTCGCCAAGGCGGTCAGCGCCAAGTCACACGACTTCGACGGCCAAGGCGAGGAAACCACCAAGGACTACCGCCGACTCCTCGGCATCGTGCTCAAGGCGGGATTTCATTCCTGGATCGGGATCGAGTACGAGGGGAATCGGTTATCGGAGCGGGAGGGCATTGCGGCCACCCTGCGGCTGCTCCGGCGGCTTCAGGTCGAATTGGCGTGAGCGACGTGGCGTGGCGCCGGTCAGGACGCGCTCAGTGGGGATCCCAGCGGGGTGAGGAGCCGAACAGCCCGTTGACGACCCCGATCTGATAGGCAAGGAACAACCCGAAGCCGATGCTCAGCACGCCCGACGCCAACCGCAGGCCATGGCTGACGCGGTCGAAACGGGAGGCTGAGTAGGCCACCGGCACGGCGATCGCGGCCGTGATCAGCATCATGCCGACGATCGTGCCCACCCCGAAAAGCACCAGGTAGACGAGCGACCATCGGGGATCCCCAATGGTGGTCAGCACCAGGAGGGCAACCGCGGCCGACCCCGCCAGCCCGTGCACCACGCCGATGAGCAGAGGCCGGGCAAGGCGGTAGAGCCGGATGGCGCCGAGCTGTCGGTCGAGCCAGCCGACCGGGGTCCGATCGGCCGGGTGGGGATGGGCCTCATGCTCATGGCCGTGCGGATGAGTGTGGACGTAGTCGCCATGGCCGTGGACGGATTCGGTGCCGGTGACCCGCGCCGCGGCCGTATCGCGAATCCGCTTGAATACGCCGCCCAGATTGAGAATTCCGAGCAGAACCAGCATGGCCGCCACGGCAAACTCCATCGAGAGCCCGACCCGTGGTGGAATGACCCACTGGAACATGATGATGGCACCGCCTACCACCAGGATGGTCAGGGTGTGCCCGACGCCCCATGCCATCCCCACCAGCGCGGCCGCCAGCGGATTCCGCTGTCGGGTGACGATGGTGGTGACGGCCACGACGTGATCGGCGTCGGTGGCGTGGCGCATCCCAAGGAGGAACCCCAGGGCCAGGACGGCAAGGAACTCGGTCATCGGATCAGGCGGTGGCGCCTCCGTCGATCACCATGGTGTGGCCCGTCACGAACGACGCTTCGTCGCTCGCGAGGTAGAGCGCCGCATGACCGATCTCGCGCGGCTGGCCGAGGTGGGGCAGTGGCTGATCGCCGGCCAGTTCCTTCGATCGGCTCTGGTCTTTCCAATAGTACTCGCTGAAATCGGTCTGAATCAGGCCGGGACAGATCGCGTTGACGCGAACCCCGGCCGGGCCGAACTCGCGGGCCCACGAACGGGTCATCATCAAGAGGCCAGCTTTGGTGAAGCTGTAGAGCAGGCCGCCCGGCTGGGGCTTCAGGCCCGAGATCGACGCGATGTTGATGATCGAGCCGCCGGTCTTCCGGGCGATCATACCCGGGACCACGAGGTTGACGAGCCGGAAGGCGGCGAGGACGTTGACCTCGACCATTTTCAGGAGCATCTCGTCGGTGGTGTCGAGCGCCGGGCCCTGGCCGATGTTGGTGGCGCTGTTGTTGACGAGGATGTCGATTGGTCCGAGGGTGGTCTCGGTGTCGCGGACCACTCGGTGGAGGTCCTCTTTGCGGCCAACGTGACAGGCCATCGGCACCACCTTGCCCTTCAGGTGGCTCATTTCGGCGGCGGCGGCCTCCAACTTGTCGAGTTTTCGGGAGGCGATCACCACGGTGGCCCCGGCTTCAGCAAGGGCCTCGGTGATGGCGCGGCCGATGCCGCGGCCGCCGCCAGTGACGAGGGCGATCTTGCCGGCGAGCGAGATGGTTGCGGACATGGGTTCGTTCGGTGTTGAGGATGGGGACGCGATGTCAGGCGCCAGCGATCCGGACGGCCTCGGTGGCGAGCACCGCCACCATCCGGTTCATCGTGGCAAACCGTTCGTCGGTGGTCAGGCCGCGCGCAAAACGGGCGTAGATCTGCTGACCGATGACGGCCAGTTTGAAGGAGCCGAAGGCCCGATAGAAAGCGAGGTCGCCGGGGTCGCGACCGGTCCGTTCGGCGTAGGCGGCCACGAACCGCTCGCGGTTCCACATGCCGGGCGCGGCGGTCGGGCCCATCGCCACCGAGCGGAGCGGCTCGGGATCGCCGGGCTCGATCCAGTAGGCGAGCGCCATGCCGAGATCCATGAGTGGATCGCCGATGGTGGCCATTTCCCAATCGAGCACGGCAACGACCGAGCCGGGATCGTCGACGGCCACCATCACGTTGTCGAACTTGAAGTCGTTGTGGATGATGGTCGCCCCGCGTTCGGGCGGCATCGACGCGGCGAGCCACGCGGCCGCGGTCTCCATGGCCGGCACCGAGTCGGTCTCGGCAGCCCGATACCGCTCGGTCCAGCCTTTCACCTGCCGGGCGACGTAGCCCTCCGGTTTGCCGAAGCCCTCGAGCCCGATGGCGCGATAGTCGACCTGGTGGAGCGCGGCGAGGGTGTCGACCATGGCCCGGCACAGTCGATCGGCGGCGTCCGGCGTCAGCTCGTAGCCCTTGGGCAGGGTTCGGCGGAGGACGGTTCCATGACGCCGCTCCATCAGGTAGAACGGGGCCCCGATGACCGAGGGATCCTCGCAGAGCAGCAGGGGCCGAGGCGCCGCCGGGAAGGCGGGCGCGAGCGCCTTGAGGATCCGATATTCGCGCGCCATGTCGTGCGCGGTCTTGACCTGGTTGCCGAACGGGGGCCGGCGGAGGACGTAGTCGTACCCTTCGACCGTGACGAGGTACGTCAGGTTCGAGTGGCCTTGGCGAAACTGGCGGACCGTCGGTTCGGCGCTCAGCCCCTGATGGGCCTTGAGGTAGGCGGTCAGGGCAGCGGGGTCGAGTTCCTCGCCCGGGCGGACCGACCCGGCGCGATCGAGCGGGAGCGTCACGCCGTCTCCTCGAGGCGGCGCTGGAGGCGTTGCATGCCGCGGATCCAGCGATCGGGGTCGTCGGTCTTGCGGGCCAGGTACTCGCGGACCTGGGGATGGGGAAGGATCAGGAACTCCTCCCGCTCCATCCCAGCCAGGATGGCCTCGGCGACGGCCTCGGGACTGATCGCGTCGGGCGAGAGCAGGGCGGTGATCCGGTTGTCGCCGAAGGTGAGCATCGGGGTCCGGACGCCCAGGGGGCAGACGCAGGAGACCCGGATCCCGCGATCGCCATAGGTAACCGCGAGCCACTCGGCAAAGGCCACCGCGGCGTGTTTGGTGACGGCATACGGAGCCGAACCGATCTGGGTGAGGAGGCCGGCCGCGGACGCGACGTTGACGAGATAGCCGGAGCCGCGACGGAGCATGAAGGGAACGAGCGCCCGGGCGGCCCAGACGTGGGCCATGAGGTTGATGTCGATGATCCGGCGCCACTCGTCGTCGGGCACCTCGGGGCCGCCCCCGATCGCGATGCCAGCGTTCGACACGAACACGTCGATCGGACCGACCCGCTGTTCGACCTGGGCAATCAGAGACGCGAGATCCCGTTCCTGGCCAACGTCCGCGCGGAAGGCGATCCCGCCGATCTCGGCGGCCACCGCTTCGGCACCGGCCAGATCGAGATCGCTGACAACGACCCGGGCCTCGGCGGCCGCAAACCGGCGACAGAGCGCGCGGCCGATGCCGCTCGCCCCCCCGGTAACGATGCAGACCCGTTGGGCGACGTTCATGGCCGCGCGCCTGGCCGGGAGGCGGTCATCGCGACCGGGCGCCCTTGCGGAGTTCGAGTTTGGCGATGGCCTCCCGGTGGACCTCATCCGGGCCGTCGGCCAGCCGGAGCGTGCGCGACTGGGCCCAGGCGTATGCCAGGAAGGTGTCCTGACTGACGCCCATCCCCCCGTGGGCCTGGATGGCACGGTCGAGGACTCGGAGCGCCACGTTCGGGGCGACGACCTTGATCATCGCGATTTCAGCCCGAGCGGCCTTGTTCCCGACGGTGTCCATCATGTGCGCCGCCTGGAGGGTCAGGAGCCGGGCCTGGTCGATCTCGATCCGGGAATCGGCGATGTCGGCCCGGATGGTGCCCTGCTCCGCCAGCGGTCGTCCGAAGGCGACGCGGGTCCGGACCCGGTCGCACATGGCTTCGAGGGCTCGTTCGGCCACGCCGATCAGGCGCATGCAATGGTGGATCCTGCCGGGCCCCAAGCGTCCCTGGGCGATCTCGAAGCCGCGACCCTCGCCAAGCAGGAGGTTGGCGGCAGGCACCCGGACATCGGTGAAGGACAGCTCCCCGTGACCATGCGGGGCGTCGTCGTACCCGAAGACGGTGAGCATCCGCTCGATCCGGACGCCGGGCGCATCGACCGGTACGAGGATCATCGACTGCTGGAGATGAGGGGGCGCCTCAGGGTTGGAGCGGCCCATCACCACCAGAATCCGGCAGCGGGGATCGCCGGCGCCGGACGTCCACCACTTGCGGCCGTTGATGACGTAGTGATCGCCGTCGCGGCGGATCGAGGCCTGGATGTTGGTGGCATCGGAACTGGCCACCTCGGGTTCGGTCATCGCGAAAGCGCTCCGAATCCGCCCATCGAGCAGCGGGACGAGCCACTCCGCCTTGTGGGCCTCCGTACCGTACCGCTCGAGCACCTCCATGTTGCCGGTGTCCGGCGCCGAGCAGTTGAAGATTTCGGAGGCGATGGGCGAGCGGCCCATGACCTCGCAGAGTGAGGCGTACTCGAGATTGGTGAGTCCGGCCCCGTGGTTGGATTCGGGGAGGAACAGGTTCCAGAGCCCCTCGGCGCGGGCTTTGGTCTTGAGCGTCTCGATGATGGCGGTTGGTTTCCACCGGTCGGCGGCCACCTGGGCCCACCAGGTGGCTTCGTTGGGATAGACGTCCCGGATCATGAAAGCGTGCAGCCGCTCGCGGAGCGCCGCGGCGCGGGGGGTGAGTGCGAAGCCGGTCACAGAAGTCGCCTTGCGGTTGGCAGCAGCAAAGTTAGTGTCCGGCCGACCAAGTGGAAGCGTCGAGAGGGACCTGAGGTGGCGAGCCGTCGGCGCTGGTCTGGCCTACCCGCGGGCCACCTGCTCCACCCGGGCAAGCTGGTCCTTCGTCCCCAGCGCAATCAGCGCGTCGCCCTCGAGGAGGCGGGTGGACGGGGACGGCGCGGGCATGAAGTCCGCCGGTTTCCGATGGAGCGCGATGACCGAGGCACCAGTGCGCTGGCCGACGTCGACCTCCCCGAGGGTCCGCCCGTTGAGCGGCGACCCCGGCGGAACGACGATTTCCTCGAGCCACAGCTCCACGCCCCCGAACGTAACCCGGTCGAGAAACTCGGTCAGATTCGGGCGGACGAGCGAGTTGGCCATGTACCGACCACCCGCCTCATAGGGTGAGACCACCCGGTCGGCGCCGGCCCGTTTGAACTTGGCCACGCTGCCCGCGTCGGCGGCGCGAGCCACGATGTGCATCTTCTGGTTCAGGGTCCGGGCCGACAGGACTATGAACAGGTTGTCGGGATCACTGCCGGTGCAGGCGACGAACCCGGCGGCCCGTTCGACCCCAAGGCGTTGCATGACTTCGTCATGGGTGGGGTCGCCCTCGACAACGAGGAACTGGTCCCGACGCGCCAACTCGACCCGGACGGGGTCTTTCTCCACCACCAGCACCGATCGGCCGGCATCGCGGAGCGCGAGTGCCGCGTTCTGGCCAACCCGGCCGAACCCGCAGACGATGTAGTGGGCGGACATCCGTTCGATGGCGTGCATCAGGCCTCGCTTGTCGAGGGTATTGCGGATGGTGGCGAAGTACTCACCCATCCCGAAGAGCACCGCGCCGAGGCCGACCAGCACCACCAGCATGGTGAGAATCTTCCCCGCTGGCCCGAGGGGAAACACCTCGCGGTACCCGACGGTGGTGACGGTGATGATCGTCATGTACAGGGCGTCGAGCAGGGAGGCGCCCTCGACGATCATGTAGCCGATGGTGCCGAGGACCACGACCAGGAGGAGCGGTCGGATGAGATGGGGAATCGCGAAGCGGCGCCACACCATGCCTCAAACCTACGGCAACGGCGCACCCCCGTGGGTGGCCGTGAACGGATCCTCACGCAGACTGTATCAGCCCCTCATTCCGAGGGGCGGGACCGATCAGCCGGCGCGGGTCGTGTGGTCGGGGGCGATGGCGTCGGGCGCGGTGGCTTCGGTGAGGGTTCCCCGCCCTTTCGAGCCGAAGATGTTCTCGTCGAGCCAGCGGGCCAGTTGTTGATCGAGATCGGCGGGTGCCTGATCGTTCTGCTGGGGCCCCACGACCCACCGTTTTCCCCCGGCCATCAGGAACCAGGTCGGCGGGATGGCTTCCTGGGCTCGGGCCGGGTCGGCGTTCCGTCCCTCGTACGACACGAAATGGAAGTCGCGGCCGCGATAGCGGACTCGGCGTTGGGCGGTTTTGTAGCTGCTCATCGGACCTCCGTGTCGTACAGGGTCGACCGGCGCCATCGCGGCCCGGCCGGCGAACGTCTCGTCGCCTTCAGACGGGCTGGTTCGGATCGCCGGGCGCCTGATCGACGTCGGCGATCTCGCCATCCTCGCCTTCGGGCCGGTTGGCCCGATCGAGGCGTTTCAGTCGCTTTTCTTCGCGCTTGGCCTTCTTGGCCAGGTCTTTCTGGCGCTTTTCGAACTGGTAGTTTCGCTTCGGCAAATGACGGACGCTCCTCAGCGACAGCGGGGGGGCAGGAGGGGAGCCTGGAAGGTAACAGGTCGGGAGTCGGGGAGCGGCCCGGCAGCCGTCATCGATACCCAACGCCTGTCATTTTCCGGAAATGGGTGGGGGAGTTAGCTTTTCGTGCCCCTGGTGGTCCGAGCCCCTCAACCCGCGACCCTCGTGCCCTTTTCGACCTACACCAGTTTCGACCGGGACGAATGGGCGGCGCTGCGGTTCAACACGCCGCTGACGCTGACCGAAGCGGATCTGACCGAGCTTCGCGGCCTGAACGAGCAGCTCTCGATCCAGGAGGTGGAGGAGGTCTATCTCCCGTTGTCGCGGCTGCTGAACCTCCATGTGGCGGCATCGCGGGACCTGGCCCGGGTGGCCGACATCTTTCTGGGCCGGACGGTGGGGGTCAAGCCCTACCTGATCGGGATCGCGGGAAGCGTGGCGGCCGGCAAGAGCGTAACGGCCCGGGTGATGCGGGCCCTCCTGGCCCGGTGGCCCGATCACCCCAAGGTCGACTTGATCACCACCGACGGGTTCCTCTACCCCAACTCCGTGCTCGAACACCGGGGAATGATGCAGCGGAAGGGGTTCCCCGAGAGCTACGACGTCAGGCGGCTGGTCCAGTTCGTGGCTGACGTGAAGTCGGGGGTTTCGAACGTAGCGGCCCCGGTCTACTCGCACCTCAGTTACGACATCGTCCCGGGCGAGCACCAGGTGGTGGACCGGCCCGACGTGCTGATCCTGGAGGGGCTCAACGTCCTTCAGGGAGCCGATGGCCGCAGCGGCGATGGGGACCGGCCGTTTGTCTCCGACTTCTTCGATTTTTCGATTTATGTCGATGCCGACGAAGAGCATATTCGGCGCTGGTTTCTGAACCGATTTCGGCGACTCCGGGAGACGGCATTCCGGGACCCGAAGTCGTTCTTCCGCCGGTACGCCGAAATGGACGAGACCGAGGCCATTGCCTTTGCCAACCGGGTCTGGGACGAAATCAACGGCCTCAACCTCCGCGAGAACATCGCGCCCACCAAGGAACGGGCGCATCTGATCCTGGAAAAGGGCCCGTTTCACCAGGTCCTCGGGGTCCAGCTCCGCCGGGTGTAGCGGGGCTCCGAAACCCGCGCCGCCCCTGAACCGTATCCCCTGATCCGTCACCCTGATTCGAAAGGAATCCAAATGCGCACCATCATCGCCGCCGCCGCGATCGCCCTGCTGGGCGTCGCCGCCGCGCCGGCTGCCCACGCCCAGGCCGCCTCGGCCGCCCCGGCCGCGGCCAACGCCAAGCTCGCCGGCAACTGGGAAGGCAACTACACCACGGACGGCCCGACCGGCACCATGACGGTCAACCTGACCAAAGCCGCGGAATGGAAACTGGTCAATGCCATGACCGGCGAGGTTCCGCCGGGTGGTGAGGTCCGGGACCTTGCCTTCGACGGCGACAAGGTCAGCTGGAAGCAGACGATCGGTGAGTTCGACGTGACCTTCAAGGCTCAGTTGAGCGCCGATGGCGCCCAGTTGACCGGAACGATCGAGGCCACTCAGGGCGGCAGCTACGTGGGCGGTGGGTCGTTCACGTTGGCCAGGAAGTAGCCCGGCAACGCCGGTTCTGGCCGGCCGAAGACTCGAAGGGGGCGGGATGCCGATCGGCATCCCGCCCCCTTCGCGTCGATCCGGCTTGGGGACTTACCTGCCGAGCCGGTTGGTCTTGACCAAGATGGCGCCGGCGGTGTGCCCTTCGCCGTAGCGGCCGGTGGCCTCGGTTCCGTTCATGAACTTGATCTCGAGGATCTCTGCCACCCGAAGGTTCCGGAGGTCTTCGAGTTCCGGCTGCTTCACGTCGTCGAGGTAGAAGACGGCCGTGATGCCCTTCCCGCTCCCGCCGACAGCGGGTGCGCCGCTGCTGCCGCCATCGGAGCTTTGGGTCTCACCGCTTCGGCTGGCGGCACTGGGCGCATCCGGCCGGTACCCCTCGGAGGCGTTGGCGCCTGACCCGGAGCCCAGGCGGGAGCGTTGCGACTTGAGCCACTGGGGGCGGAGGCGCTGGATCGCGTCGTAGGCGTTGGTGAGATCGGACTTCTCGGCGATCTCGTCAGGCAGGATCATGGTGCGATCGCGCTTGACCTTCTTTTCCTTGTCCTGCGCCTCCGCGGCGGTGGTTCCGACCGCCAGCAGGGTCAACGCCGCCAGACTCATTGTCAGCCACTTTGCCATTGGTCCCTCCTCGGGTCAATCGGCGGGTCCGGGTCCGGCCATCCGTGCCAAACCGGCGGCCCGCAGTTCCTAAGGTTGGCTCCCCGACGCCCCGGCGTCAACAAGGTCGATCCGGTCGATGACGTCGCCCTCCAGGATGGCATCGACCACGTCCATCCCATTCACGATGCGGCCCCAGACGGTGTAATGGAAATCGAGGCGGAGATTGTCGACGAGGTTGACGAAGAACTGGGCGTCTCCGGTGTCGCGGCCCCGGGTCGAGATCCCCATGGTGCCGCGTTCGTGGGAGACCGGGCTGATCTCGTCGCGGAGGTAGCGGGAATCGCCGGCGTACTCGTTGGCGCGCGGGCTCCCGCCCTGCAGCACGAAGTTCGGCTCCACCCGGTGAAACGTGAGGGCGTCGTAGTAGCCCGCTTCCGCCCGAGCAACGATCCGCGCCACGGTGGCAGGGGCCAGATCGGGATAGAGTAGAATGTCGAAATGGCCGCCGCCGGCCGTGGGCGACAGGGTGACGCGGAGCCGGCTGCCGCGGAGTCGATCGATCGCCTCCTGATCGAGCACCGGCGGCGAGAGCGGCGCCGGCGCGGCGACGCGGGGCCGGCCGCTCAGGGTCGACAGCAGTCCCGCGGCCCGGTGAGCCACGACCGGATCGAAATCGGCGAGGAGCGGTTCGAGACCGAGCGTGTCGTCGATCCCACCGACCTCGACGAGCCGGTCGAGAATGGCGAGACGGGGATCGCGAGAGGTTTCCTTCCGCTCGGTCGAGATCCGGGCCAGGGCGTTCTGGAGCGCCACCGCCGCCCGAACCCGTTCCGGGGTGCCGGTCAGGGCCTGGGCTGCGGCGATCACGAGCTGGTAGTCGGGCCGGGCCAGGGCGGCCCGGTAGACCGAATCGGCACCGTGGCCGCGGACCTTCACCAAACCCTGCACCGCGGCTTCCCGGACGTTGTCGTTCGGGTCGTCCGACAGCGTCAGGAGTCGCTCCGGATCGCCGACGATGGCGGCCGCCCGGGCGGCGTACATCCGGACTTGCCAGGTGGCGGACGCGCCGGCGCGGCTCAGCACGGCCTTGGCGCGGGGCGGGTCGAGCCGAGCCAGCGCGAGGAGGGCGTGGGCACCTCGGTGCCACGCCGCGATGCCCGTGAAGTCGTTTCGTTGCGCGCCGACCAGCGAATCGACCAGCTGCCAGAGCGTCTCGCCCACGGCGACGACGTCGGGGCAGGTTGGCGCGAGCCGATCGATCGACTCGAGGGCGACGGCAAAAGCACGATCCCGGAGCGCCCGAACCAGCGGCTGACAGTCGGAGGCCTGGAAGCGACGGGCCCAGACCCGAATCGCCTCGAGCCGGACCGCGGGGCTGCGATCGATCAACGCACCGGCAAGGTATTCCCGGCGGCTTTCGACATCGACCGAATCACCGGCCCAGATCACGGCAAGGCGGCGCACCTCATCGACCGGATCGCCGGCCAACCGAACGAGGAGCGCGTCGTCCGGCTCGGCCACCCGGACCAGGGCTGCCATGGCGGCTCGCCGGACCTTGCCCGCGGCCTCGGCATCGGCAGCGGTGTAGACGGCAAACGCCCGGAGCCGAGCGAGCAGCTCGGGCGAAGGGCCAGACAGGCGGCCGTTCAGCCGGGCAAAGCTCTCGAGCGCGCGGGCCACCTCGACGGTCGGCTCGGCCGGGAGGGTTCGGTCGGCGACGGCCAGGAGGGCTCGCCGGGCCCCGGTGGCCCGATCGACGTCCCGGAAGGCCAACCGGGCCACCGAGCGGGCCACGGCGCCCAAAACGACCGGATCCGGCTCCTCGGCGAGTCGGTCGACCAGGAGCGGGGCAATGGCCGGGACGGCGGCGGTATCCTGACCGATCTGGCCCAGGGCAAAGGCGGCGGCAGCCCGAACGACTGGGCGGGCGTCGGCAAGGAACGGCAGCAGCCGGGGCAGCAGCTTGGCGTTCTCGAGGCGGCCGAAGGCCTGGAGGGCGCGGGCGGCGGTGGTCGGATCACGATGGGCGAGGGCCGCGTTCAGCGGCACCAGCGCCGTTTCGGTGACGATCCGATTGTCCTCGGCCACCAGCATGGCCTGTCGGGACACCGGCGGCGGTGGAGGCGGCTGGGCCGGCCGCTGGGCGCCCAGCGGGGAGACAGCGGTCGTCAGCAGCCATCCGTACAGCAGCGATCTCATTGAATGCCAACCATCCCCTTGACCGACCCGACCAGCTTGGCGCTGTCGTAGCCGATACCGTCCTTGAAAACCCAGCGCACCTTCCGGATGTCTCCGGGGACGGCGGCCGGGTTGCCATCGAGCACAACCAGGTCGGCCCGCTTCCCGACCGTGACCGTTCCGTAGTCATCGAGCTCGCGCAGCAGGCGGGCGCCGTTGGCGGACATGATCCGGACCGCCTCGACCGGCGAGAAGCCGGCTTCGACGAGCAGCTCGAAGTTCCGATGATCGCCGTACCCCGGGAGGCTGCCATTGCCCCACGGATCGACACCCGCCGCCAGCCGTCCCCCTGCGTCGACCCACTTCTTTTCGAATCGCTTCATTTTCTCGAACAGGGCCGGCGGCACGGCAAACGCCTTGCCGGCGTTGGTCTCCTCGAGATCGGCGATGGCGGCGGCCCGGGCGGCGGGGGCGAGGGCCTCGAGGGCAGCCTCGGGCACCCGGGCGCGACCCGGGACGAACAACTCGTAGACCGAGAGGGTCGAGGTGAGGGTGACGTTCCGGGCCAGGAGTTCGCGGATCGTGGAATCGACGGCGGGGCCTTCGACGTCGACCTGAACCTGATAGCGCATGTTGTCCGGCGAGCAGCGATCCGGGGTCCGATTGGGGAGATAGTCGCTGTTGGTGATGAAGCCATGCTCGAGATTGTCGATCCCGAGCGCGGCGGCTTCCCGGAAGCTGACGGAGCAGAGGTGACCGGTGACGCCCAGGCCGTGGCGATGGGCCTCCTCGATGGCGGCGCCGAGGATGGCGCGGGAGATGTTGCCCTGGAACTTGAGCCAGGTGGCACCTTCGGAGGCCCAGTAGGCCACTACTCGGCGAGCTTCCTCGGGAGACTCGAGGCGGCGGTTGTGGCCGGGACCCGAGCGGGCCCCGTCGAGATACGGCCCGCTGATGTGCATTCGGGGGCCGGCGGCCAGCCCCCGGTCGATGTCGCGTTTGGTGTTGAGTTCGTCGTACGGCAGCTGGCCGCCCGCGGTCCGGATGGTGGTGACGCCGAGGCCGAGATAGAGGCGGGGCGCCGAGACGGCCATCTGGGTGAGCCCCGCCGAGGACAAGAAGTACTGGTGGCCATGGAGGTCGACGAGACCCGGGATGATCGTCGCGCCGGCGAGGTCGTGAACCTTGGCGCCGGTGGGAGCGGTCACGATGGCGTCATCGCCAACGGCGGCAATCCGGCCGTTGGCAATGATGACCGTCTGGTTGTCGCGAACCGGGGCGCCGGTTCCGTCGATGACCCGGACGTGACGGAGGACGACGGTGGGGGCGTCCTCGATGACGAAGGGCCGAACGGCCGGGCCGATCTGCGCCGCCGCCGTACTGGCGATCAGCAGCAGCGCACTGAGGGGGAGCAACCGATGGCGACCCGACATTCATTCAACTCCACGGTGACATCCCCCGAAAAGACCCCACCAACGGGGCGCCGTCAAGTGAACGCCGCCCTGACCGTGCGGATCGAGGCGGCCGCGCGGACCTTGGGGGTCAGCGGTCTGGCGCGGTCCGCCTGGCCACATGACAGGTCGGCCAGAGGCCGGGTTGCCCCCCGGGACCGGTCGGGAGCACTCGGCGGTCCCGCGGGACCCGTTCGGGATCCTCGGCGGCGAGGTAGGCCAGCATGGCGGCCAGGGAGGCATTGTTGCGGAGGTCGTCGAGAATCAGCTTGTCCCAGGTGTCGCGGTTCGTGTGCCAGGTGTACTGGCGGTAATCAGGATAGTTCGACTGGAGTCGGAACGAGGGAGCACCGGCGCAGAGGAACGACATGTGGTCACTCCCGCCCCGTTCGGGTTCGCCGGGGAGGTCGAGATCGATGAGGCTTTCCATTTCCGAAGGGAGCCGGGAGAGCCACCGGCCGAAATGGGCCCCGGCGCCGGTCAGGCCCATCATCCGGATGTACTCGATCCGCCAGGTGCCGTTGTCCTGGTTGAAGGCCGTCTGGAGTCCGCTGACGACCTCGGGGTGATCCTCGGCGAAGGCGCGGGACCCGATCAGCCCCTGTTCCTCGGCGCCCCAGTGGCCCACGAGGATGGTCCGTTTCGGGTTGGGATAGGCGGCTTTGAGGAGCCGCATGGCTTCGAGCATCATGATGGTGCCGCTGCCGTTGTCAGTGGCGCCGGAGGCAGCATCCCAGGAGTCGAGGTGGGCGCCGAGGAGGACGTACTCGTCCGGCTTTTCGGTGCCCTTCAGTTCGGCGACGACGTTGAACATCGGCGTTTCGCCGAGGTCCTCGGAGCGGGCGTCGAGCCGGAGCCGGGGTCCCTGGTTGTTGCTGGCCAGGCGGTGGAGCAGTCCGTAGTCCTCGCAGCTGACGTCGAGGGCCGGGATCTTCCGGGTCGGGGTATCGAAGACCTTGTTGACGCCCCAGCCCGCGGACCAGAGCGAGGTGATCAGGCCGGCCGCACCGGCGTCGTCGAGCGCGGCGATGGCGCCGCGGCCGAGGCGCTGGAGGCGGCGCTGCCAGTCGCGGCGGAGGGAATCGCGTTCGGCCTTCATCCGGGTCACCGAGGCGGGCCGGGCGAGGCGTTCCCAGTTCTCGTCGGGTCGGCAGGTGATTTCCGGGGAGGACCAGAGCACGAACTTGCCCTTGGCGTTAGGCAGCCATGCCCGGAAGGCGGCGGAGTCGGCCAGGTCGGGGGCGAGGACCACGTCGCCCTCGACGGGGCGGGCGGTGCCGGGGCTCCAGGCCAGGATGGTGCCTTCGAGGGTCCGCTGCCGCGGGGCGATCAGGTCGAGGTGGGTGTGGCCGCGTCGCCACCCGCGCCAGGTGCCGTACTTTTCCTTCCGGGCGGGGACGCCCCACTCGGCGTAGCGTCCCAACAGCCAGTCGGTGGCGGCGGCAAAACCGGGCGACCCGGAGAGCCGGGGTCCGATCGAATCGAGGAGCACCTGGGAAAGGCGAGCCACCTGGGACCGGCCGGTCATCCCCTCCTCCCAGATCCGCCGGATAACGGGGTCGTCAGTGGGAAAGGTCTGGGCCGGGGCGACCTGCGGGAGCACGGCGATCGCCATCGCGAGAATGGCTCGGTTCAACCACGAACGCATCGGGCGGTTCTCCAGGTAGAGGGCAGCGGGCCGGGGTCCTGTCCCGGCCGTACGCATCGGGGGGCTACGCGGTTTTGACCGCGGCGGCCCCTTCGAGGCCAAGTTCGCGAATGGACGTCTCCCGCATTTCGACCTTCCGGACCTTGCCGGTGACCGTCATCGGGAACGAGTCGGTAAAGCGGACGTAGCGGGGGATCTTGAAGGTGGCGATCTCGCCGCGGCAGAAGGTCTTGATCTCCTCGGGGGTGGCGGTCTCGCCGTCCCTGAGTTTGACCCAGGCGCAGAGTTCCTCGCCGTATTTCTGGTCCGGGACACCCACCACCTGAACGTCCTGGATCTTCGGGTGCCGGTAGAGGAACTCCTCGATCTCCCGAGGAAAGATGTTCTCCCCCCCGCGGATGACCATGTCCTTGATCCGGCCGATGATGTTGACGTATCCGTCGTCGCGCATCAGCGCCAGGTCGCCGGTGTGCATCCAGCCCGCTCGATCAATGGCGATGGCCGTGGCGGCTTCGTCGTCCCAATAGCCGAGCATGACGAGGTAGCCCCGGGAGAGGAGTTCCCCCGGGGTACCTCGGGGGACGGTCCGACCGGTATCGGGGTCGACGACCTTGCACTCGACGTGGGGGTGGACGGCGCCGACGGTGGCGGTCCGGTGTTCGAGGTCGTCGGTGTGGCGGCTCTGGAACGAGACCGGCGAGGTCTCGGTCATTCCGTAGCAGATCGTCACATCGGCCAGGTGCATCCGGTCGATCACCTGCTTCATGACCTCCACCGGGCAGGGGGAGCCCGCCATGATCCCGGTGCGGAGGGAGGCAAGGTCATAGCTCGCGAAGTCGGGGTGCTGGAGCTGGGCAATGAACATCGTCGGCACCCCGTAGAGCGAGGTGCAGCGTTCCGCCTGGACCGCGTCGAGGGTTGCTTTGGGATCGAAGGCCACCTCCGGGTAGACCACCGTGGCGCCATGGGTCAGGGCACCGAGATTTCCCATGACCATGCCGAAACAGTGGTAGAGGGGGACCGGGACACAGACGATGTCCTTCGGGCCGTACCCACACCCCTCGCCGACGAAGAAGCCGTTGTTGAGGATGTTGTGGTGCGAGAGGGTGGCGCCCTTCGGGAAGCCGGTGGTGCCCGAGGTGTACTGGATATTGATCGGGTCGTCGAAATCCAGCTCGGCCTCCCGGACGCGGAGTCGGGCTTCGAGGGCGGGGCCCCCGTCGTCGAGGAAGTCCTCCCAGCCGAGCATCCCGGCGGAGCGTTCCCCGAGGAGGATCGTGGTCGAGAGCCCCGGGAGTTCGGGCCCGACCTCCCGGAGCATTTCGAGGTAGTCGGTCTGGCGGAACGACCGGGCGGCGACGAGGACCGAGACCCCCGATTTCCCGAGGGCGTAGTGGAGTTCGTGGCGGCGATAGGCCGGGTTCACGTTGACGAGGATGGCACCCACCTTGGCCGTGGCGTACTGGATGATCAGCCATTCGACCGAGTTGCCGGCCCAGATCCCGACCCGGTCGCCCTTGTCCACCCCGAGGGCGAGGAGGGCGCGGGCGGCCCGTTCCACCTCGGCGTGGAGTTGCTGGTAGCTGAGGCGCACCCCCTGGTGGCGACTGACCACCGCCAGGGCGTCGGGCGTGGCCTGGACCACCCGATCGAGCTCGGCGCCGACGGTCCGCCCGAGGAGGGGGACGCTGGATGGGCCCGACACGTACGAGGGTTGCGACATTGGCCACGGGCTCCGGGAGGGGGTTTCCGAGGGGAATCTAGCGTTCCCGAGGCGACCGGCGAGAGGGGTCCTGGGGCGTTTCCGAGGGGAAATCGGGTCGAAAAGGCGTTCTCCCCAGGGAGAACGGGGGTCAAAAACCCATTTTCCCTCGGAAAACGGGGGGTTTCCCTATTGTATTCCCAGGGGCGCTTCTTAGATTTTCTCTCGGTAGTCCCGTCTCGCAGCACCCTTCAACCAAGGAGCAGGTCGATGGCACCCAAGAAGAAGGCCGCCAAGAAGCCGGTCAAGAAGGCCGCCAAGCGGAAACCGTCCGCGGCGTTCATGAAGCCGATGACCCCGAGCGAGAAGCTCGCCGAAGTGGTCGGCTCGAAGGCCCTTCCCCGCACGGAAGTCACCAAGAAGCTGTGGGCCTACATCAAGAAGAACGGCCTCCAGGACAAGAAGAACCGCCGGAACATCAACGCGGATGCCGCGCTGAAGGCGGTCTTCGGTGGCAAGGCCACCGTCAACATGTTCGAGATGACCAAGCTGGTGAACAAGCACCTGAAGTAACCGACCCTCGGGTCGTGGAACAAAAAGGGGCCGGACGTCTCCGGCCCCTTTGTCATTGGGGGACGTCGTCCCGTCAGCTGCCGCGAAGGTCCATGACCCGTCGGGCTTTCCCGGCGGAGCGGGCGACGGTTCCCGGCGGTTCGACCCGGACGGCGGCGGTGACGCCGATGAAGGTCCGGATGTCGTGCGCCAGGATTTCGGCCCCTTGCAGGGTGGCGTCGCCGGAGATGGTCTCGTCCTTCGGTTCGACGATGACGGTGAGTTCGTCGAGCCGGCCGTCCCGCCGGACCTCGAGCAGGTAGTGGGGGGAGTAGAGGCCGATCTTGAGGATGAACTCCTCGACCTGGGATGGAAACACGTTGACCCCGCGGATGATCAGCATGTCGTCGCTCCGGCCGGTGACCCGGGCCAGCCGTCGCATGCTCCGGGCGGTGCCGGGGAGGAGTGCCGTGAGATCGCGAGTCCGGTAACGGATGACGGGCAGCGCCTCCTTGGTGAGCGAGGTGAGGACCAGCTCGCCGCGGACACCGTCGGGGAGGACTCGACCGGTTTCGGGGTCGATGATCTCCGGGTAGAAGTGATCTTCCCAGAGGGTGAGGCCATCCTTGGTCTCGACGCACTCACTCGCGACGCCCGGCCCCATCACCTCGGAGAGGCCGTAGATGTCGACGGCGTCCATCGCGAAGCGATCCTCGATCTCCTGCCGCATGGCCTCGGTCCAGGGCTCCGCGCCGTGGACCCCGACCCGGAGCGAGAGGCTCCGGGCGTCGATGCCGAGTTTCTGACACTCGTCGGCGATGACGAGGAGGTAGGACGGGGTGCACATGAT
This sequence comes from uncultured Gemmatimonadota bacterium, assembly GCA_902826755.1. GTDB lineage: Bacteria > Gemmatimonadota > Gemmatimonadetes > Gemmatimonadales > GWC2-71-9 > SHZU01. The sequence goes on along the minus strand of CADEGB010000003.1, from coordinate 12,542 downwards.
GACGGCGGGCTCGAGATCCTGGATCATCTGGATCTGTTTGTCCGTCTGGCCGCCCGACATCGGCACCACGGTGCATCCCAGGCGTTCGGCGCCGTAGTGGGCGCCGAGTCCGCCGGTAAAGAGGCCGTAGCCATAGGTGACCTGGACGATGTCGCCCTTGCGGCCGCCACCGGCCCGGATCGAGCGCGCCACCAGCTCGGACCAGGTCTTGAGGTCCTTCTGGGTGTAGCCGACGACGGTCGGTTTCCCGGTGGTGCCCGACGAGGCGTGAATCCGGAGCACCTGTTCGCGGGGCACGGCGAACATCCCGAACGGGAACGTTTCGCGAAGGTCGTCCTTGGCGGTGAACGGAAAGCGGGCCAGGTCTTCGAACGACTTGAGGTCGTCGGGGTGGACGCCGGCCGCCTCGAACTTCCGGCGATAGCGATCCACGTTGCGCCAGGCGTGTTCCACCGACCAGCGGAGCCTTTCGAGCTGCAGAGCCGCGATTTCGTCCCGACTCGCGATCTCGATCCGATCGAGGTCTTTCCGGGCCGGCTCGCCGCGGAGGGTCTTGCCGTGGCGGACCGTGGGCGGACGCTTGACGAGCTTGAAGGCGGTTTTCCTGGGGGCGGCCATCGTCTCTCCGGGATCAGTCCAGCGGGGGAATCCGGTCGAACCACGGTCGGGCGCGTTCGAGCTGCCCGGCGACCCGGAACAGGGTGCTTTCGTCGCCGAACTTGGCGACCAGTTGAATGCCGATGGGCAGGCCAGCCGCGTTCCAGTGGAGCGGGACGCTCATGGCGGGTTGCCCGGTGGCGTTGAAGAGCGGCGTATACGGGATGGCCTGGAAGACCTCGCCAGCCATCTGATCGAGGAGACCGGCCGCCTTGATCAGCCGGCCGCTTCCAAGGCGGCCGAGCACGTCGAGCGCCAGCCGCTCGGCCGGCTTCGGCTGGAGCGAGCCGATCGGGAACGGCGGGGTGGCGAGGGTGGGCGTCAGGAGCAGGTCGTAGCCCTCGAAGAACCGGCCGACCTGCCGGCCGACCTGGCCCTGGAACCGGAGCGCGGTCGACAGCTCGTCGGCGCGGAGCGCCTGGCCGAGCAGATGGACGGCCCAGGTGGCGGGCTCGAACCCCGCCCGAGCGGGTTTCCGGCCGATGGTGGCGCCGGCGTCGCGGACGTCGGCGGCGCATTCGGCGCAGACCATCGTCATGAACGCCCGGGCAAATCCGGCTCCATCGAATTCGGGCGACGCTTCGACCACGTCGTGGCCTAACGATTCCAGCAACCGGCCGGCGTCGGCCACCGCGGCCACGCAATCAGGGTGCACGGACGACCCAAGCCATGGTCGGGTCGTGAACGCGATCCGGAGCCGGCCCGGCTCGCGGCCGACTTCCTCGAGGTACGGGCGGGGCGGCGCCGGGGTCAGATAGGGGGCACCCGGGTCGCCACCCCCGATCGCATCGAGGAGGGCGGCGCTGTCGCGAACCGATCGGGTCAGGGCGTGGTCGATGGCGGCGCCGAGCCAGAGTTGGCCGAAGTCGGGGCCCATCGGGGTGCGGCCGCGGGTCGGCTTGAGGCCGAAGATCCCGCAGCAGGCGGCGGGGATTCGGATCGAGCCGCCGCCGTCCCCTCCGCCGGCGAGGGGGACGATGCCCGCGGCCACCGCCGCCGCGGAGCCGCCACTCGAGCCCCCGGTGGTAAGGTCCGGGTTCCACGGATTCCGGCTCGGGCCGAACAGCATCGGCTCGGTATACGGTGTCAGGCCGAACTCCGGGGTGTTGGTCTTCCCGATCAGGATCAGGCCGGCGCGCCGGAACCGCGACACCAGCTCGGAGTCGTGGTCGGCGACGTACTCGGCCAAGAACCGGCTCCCGCAGCGGAACGGCTCCCCCTCGACCAGTTGAATCAGGTCCTTGATCAGGAAGGGGACGCCGGCAAACGGCCCCGAGCCGGCGCCGGCATCCGCGCGGGCGCGGGCCTTGGCGTCCATCCGGTGGATGATGGCGTTGAGGCGAGGATTGAGGCGGTCGGCGCGGGCGAGCGCCGCATCGACCAGTTCGCGGGCGGTGACGTGGTGGGCGCGGACCAGTTCCGCCAGGCCCAGTCCGTCGTACCGGGTGTAGTCCAGAGGCTCGATCGCGTGGGAGACGCCGGGATTTAGTGGTGAACGGGATGCCTGTCAACGCGGCGCGGGGCCCCGCCGGCGGGACCGGGGGGCCTCGTCGACCGGTCGATCGCGCGACGGGCTTCACGGCCTCCTCATCGAAAGCCGCGGACGGGGGCGGGTTACCGGCGGGCCATTCACCGGGATTTCACCCAAGGAACCTGGAGTTGCCGCAGAATCCCGCGAACCCGTCATCCGGACACCTAACGTCGACTCGCAAGCGTCCGGCAAGACCCGCGGCCAGGAAAAAGTTCCCGCAGCGGTTAGCCGACGGGGAGCCGGAACGGGTCTCACCATCGATTCAGCGCTGGTTCAGGCGTCCCCCGATAGAATCAGATCGCAAAAGGAGATTGACCGTCATCAGGAGGTGGCTATGTCGTTCCGTGGCACGTTATTGATCTTGGCCGCGCTGGCGGTCCCGGCGGTCCCGGGCGCCGCGCAACGCGACCCACCCCGGGCGCAACCGCCGGGTGCGCAACTCGACCCCGCGCAGCGGATGCAACGCCTGCAGGAGATGCAGCAGCAGATGGAGCGGTTGATGTCGCAGCTGCGCGAGACCAACCAGTGGATGACCCAGCAGCAATCCCGCGAACAGTTCCGGCAGATGGGTCAACAAATGGAGCAAACCGGCGAGCGGATTCGCGACATGCTGCGAACCATGGATCGCCTCCACAAGGATGGCGACGCGATCCGGGACCGCGACCGGCTCCAAGACATGGACCGACTTCGTGACCGTCTCCGCGACATGCAGAGGGATCTCGACCAGGCGCATGAGGCGCTTCGGAAGATGATCCACAAACCATGAGGTGGCGGTTCGCGGTCGCGCTCAGTTGGGCCGTCGCCTCGCAGGCGGCGGCCCAGCGGCCCCACTACGAGGGCAGCCTCAGCGCGACCACGGGCCGATACATCTTCGCGGACCGCACGACCAGCGTCACGCTGAGTAACGGTCTGGCGTGGAGCGCGGGTCCATTCACCGTGCGGGGATCGGTGCCGGTGTGGCTCCAGAACACGACGTTGATCAGCGCGACGCCGGCCGGCTCGATCCCTTCGGGCGGCGGGGGGCGCAACAGCGAGGCGGTTCGGGACAGCAGTCTCGCGCGGCGACGGCGCGGAGCGGACGGGGCCGGTGGATCGCCTACCGGGTCGGAGGTGAGCGCATTGGCTGTCGCGCCGGTGACGACCGCAACGGCCGACGAGTTTCGGGTGGCTGTGGGCGATCCGGTGGTGAACGGGATAGTGCGGGCGAGCGGGGGCGCGGTGTCCGTATCGGCCGGGTTGGGGATCAAGATCCCTGTGACGGACACCGCCCGGTTCGGTACCGGGCGGTGGGACTTCGGCGGGTCGGCCTCGGTGTCGGTCCGGGCCGATCGCCGAACCGTGGTGGCTCTCGACGCCTCGTACTGGCATCTGGGCGACCTGCCCGAACTCGATTTCCGCGATCCGGTTGCGGCCACCGCCAGCGTCGTCCGTCTCGTGGGCTCGACCTGGGGCGTCGCGCTGAACGGAAGCGCGGCGAGTTCGCCGATCGCCGGTTTTCCCGGACCGGCGTCACTCGGCGGGGCCGTATCGAGGTTCACCAGGGAGGGCATCTGGACAGTGACCGTCTCGGCAGGGCTCGCGGAGACGAGCCCCGACCTGGGAATCGGCGTGAGCTGGCGGATCCGCCTCTGACACCGCCACGGTCACGACGGAGTCATCCTCGTTCCGATCCTCCTCCAGGAGATCGGTGCCACGAATCGTTACATCCTGGACCGAAACGATCCGAGACCTAACGTCTTCTCCGTTCGAATATCGTTGTCGTCACGGGACTTAGGGAGCACCAACCCAGCGGCACCGACCGTGCGTTCCTCGAGTCGCAACCGAAGGCACTCACTCAACCGACGACAAGGACCGACACCGATGCGCCCCTTCATCCCCACCCTCCTCTCCGTCGCGGCCACCACCGCGCTCCTCGGTGCCTGCCAGGCCGGTGCCGCCACCGACCCGAGCGACGATCCGGCCACGCGGAACGGCACGGTCACGACGGGTGGGACCACCTCGACCACTGGAACCGCCTCGGTGCGACTCCGGTGCGAGGTCCGCTCCAACCGTTCGAAGATTTCGGTCGACGGGCGGAACCTCCGCCCCGCCACCGGGACTTTCTCGGCGCGGGCCAAGAGCGGGGCCAACGTGGCGACCGCCGCCGCCAAGGCCGCCATCAGCGGCGAGGCCGAGTTCGACTTCGACTCCGATTCGGGGGATATCGCCGAGGGGGCCGTCGCGATCCCGGCGAACTTCATCGCCGGGACGGTGACCGGTGAGATCCTCGATGGGACCGGTGCCGTGGTCGCCACGGCGACCACGACCTGCACGTCCAAGTAGCCGACGCGGACCCGGGATGGGCCGGCCGGTGGCCGGCCCACACCCCGACCATCGCGGATTCGTCCAGACGGTGCGATACTCCGCGAATGCACCGTCGCCATTTTCTCGCGGCCGGCGCCGCGCTCGCCCTTCCCCGCCGGCTCTCCGTTTCGCGGTTCGACCGCGCCGACCTGATCCTCCATGCGGGCGTGGTCCACACCCTCGACCCCGCCAACCGACTGACCAGCGCGATCGCGATCGCTGGCGGCAACGTCCTGGCGGTCGGAACCGATCGAGAGGTTCGAGCCCTGGCCGACTCCCGAACCGAAGCGATCGATCTACGAGGGCGGACGGTCATTCCCGGAATCAACGACTCACACCTCCACGCGGGCTGGTGGGGACTGACCCGCCCGCCCTTCAGCGTGGACGTCGGTTACCCGGCGGTGAAGTCGATCGCGGACGTGGCCCGAGTGGTCGGCGAGGCGGCGGCCTCGCGCCGGCCAGGCGAGTGGATCCAGGGGCGCGGCTGGGATCAGCCCTACTTTGCCGAGGGTCGAGCCCCGACCCGGGAAGACCTCGACCGGACGACGCCGGACCATCCGGTGATGCTGACGGAGTTCTCGGGTCACGCGACCTGGGTGAACAGCCGGGCATTGGCCCTGGCCGGAATTACCCGGGAGACCGTTCCGCCCCAGGGCGGGATCATCGTCAAGGACGAGCGGGGCGAGCCGACCGGGGTGCTGTTCGAGGGAGCTGCGGGGCTGGTGCGGCGGGTCGTGCCGCCGGCGAGCGCGGCGGATCGGGACCAGGCATTGGGAATCGCGATCGGCTGGATGCTGGAGCACGGGATCACCAGTTACACCGAACCGGGCGTCGATCCGGGTGCACTGGCGATCCTGGCCGAGCGGGCGCGGGCCGGCCGACTGGGCATCCGGGCCACGGTGCTGCTCGGCGCGGGCCGGTCGGTGGCGGGCGTGAGGGAGACGCTGGAACGGCGACAGGAACTGGCCGGCGTCGATCCGCGCTGGCTGCGGGTAACCGGCGTCAAGTTCTACGCCGATGGCATCCCGACCAACAACAAGACCGCGTGGCTGCACGAGCCATACCTGGACGGCGGTACCGGCGCGATGGTCATCGCTGGCGGCGATGACGCCGAGCGGGTGCGAGAGCTGCACGAGATGATCCGGCTGGCGCATCAGGCCGGACTGCAGATCGGCACCCATGCCACGGGCGATCGAGCCATCGACGCCGTGGTGGACGGATACCTGGCCGCCATGGCGGCGCACCCCCGCCCCGATCCGCGGCACTACCTGATCCACGCCGATCTGGTTCCGCGGGCAACGCTGGCGCGGATGGCGCGGCACGGCATCGGCGCCAACTTCAACGCCGCCATCAAGTACCTGATCGCCGACGGCCAGCGGGCCAGCATCGGGCCGGAGCGGGCCGCCTACGAGTGGCCGTACCGGACCGCGCTCGACGCCGGGGTTCGCGTGGCCACTGGCTCGGATGCCCCGGTTACCGACGGCGACTGGCGTCAGGGCCTGGCCACCTGCCTGCTCCGGAAGGGCAAACAATCCGGCACCGTGTCGGGACCGGCGCAGCGGATCGGGCTTGCCGACGCGCTCCGGACCTTTACGGCCGCAGGGGCCTGGCAGGACCACGCCGACGGTTGGAAGGGCACACTGGAGCCGGACCGGACCGCCGACCTGGTGGTACTCGACGGCCCGCTGGCGAAGTTGCCGCCCGAGGAATTCGTCCAGCTTAAGGTGACTCACACGATGGTGAACGGCCGGATCGGGTACCGCGCCTAACGAGCGGCCGTCGACCGCGCGGCGAGGCGGAAGAGAGCGACCAAGAAGAGATTCCGGATTATCGAGCCCGACCGAGTTGATTCCTTCCTTGGCGGAGTAGCTGACGGGTCAACGCATCGGCCTCCTTGAGGGCGTAGAGCTGGCCGAAGGACAGATTGCCTTCGCTGAAGGACTCGCACGCACCGCTGGGGGATCAGTATGCGGGCGAACGCGGACACCCTGGCCGGGTTGTCCCGCCGGGCCGCCAGGCGCTCCCACCCCGCCGGTCTGCTCAAAAGTGACGGCGGATGGCAACCCGCATGGAGGTGGCCGACATGGCCGACTTTTCGACAGTTGCGGTCTGCCAAAGGACCACCTTGTTGCGTTGGCAGGCTCCGATTGCTAACGTGGGACCGTCTCGTTCCGAGGGCTAGTCGCCCACAGTTTCTTCAGCTCGGCGGCGCCTGATCGAGAGGGTCCTCATGTTCGGATCAAGCCCCCCCCGCCGTCGGCTCGTTTCCATAGTTGGACGCGTTTGCTACCTGACGCTGGTTGGCAGCGCCAGCGACAACAGGACCATCCCGCGCTTCTCGGAATACAGCCTGGAGCTCAAGGTCACAGTGAGCTCGGCCGGCGAGTCGTACATCAAACCGTACAATCTTTCCGTCGCCGTAACCTGCGCTGGCTGCTAGCGATGCCGCTGAATCTGTGGTGGGCCAAGGCCTCGCGCGCCGGTAGGCAGCTCGGACTAAGCATCTGCGTGTCAATATTCGTACTTTGCTCTGATCATGGGTCGTTGACAGGTCAGGAGGCTACAGGGTCTCCAGCTGTGTCCATTCATCTTGGGGCTGGACTATCGGCGCCCCTGACTGACCTCGGCCGTGTGGGATACGCCGAGGGTCGGCAGGTTGCCTCCCCCCTGATCACGCTCGCGATCGAAGCCAATGGGCGCGGCCGGACCGGACTTCGAGTGGCGACTGCGGTCGCGACCTCACGCGGCATCGAGGTCTCGCCCCTCCCCGGATGCAGCGGAAGTTGCAGCATTCAGACTGTTCGAGCCGGGAGACTCGTGGCGATTGGCGCCGAGGCATCGTTCGCTCAACGTCCGGGCAGCCGAGGAATCCGCCTGTCAGTGGGGCCATGGCTGCGAAGCTATCACCGCCCGGGCGAGCGCCTCAACGTGTGCGATCTTGATTTCTATTGCACTGCGGTAGTCGCCTTCGGTCCGAGCCACACGACGATTGGAGGGCGACTGGCCGTGGCCGTCAGGGCCGGTTCCAAGTTTCCGGTGGAGGTGGAGTTGAGCAATCTGGTGAGCAAGTATCACACCGGTGCCGTCCAGCACAACCTGATGATCGTGGCGACGATGGGCTACCGCATCAAATGAACTCGCCGGCGCGGCCGCCCGGGCTGGGGAGCTCCAACGACCGGATCGGGTACCGCGCCTAACGAGCGGCGGCCAGCTCAGAATCTGACCACGAAGTCGACGTAGGGAATGCCGGGGAACACGCCGCCTTCGGTGGAATTGAGGAAGGCCAGGTCGACCGCGATCTTGTCGCCGAAGATCCGGAACCCGTAGCCGAACACGCCGGTCAGGTGCCGGCTTCCGTACTGGACACCGCTGATCTGATACCGGTCGTCCTCGACCACGAAGTAGTTCTCGGTCACCAGCTTGACCCGCTTGCCGATCCGCGTCTCGCCGCCGAGGAGGAAGACCGGCTTGGTGTCGACGTCGCCGAAGGGCAGCGCGATGCCACCCGTGAAGGCGTGGTCCTTGGTCCCGAACGTGCCCACTCCGTACACCGCGCCGATGCCGGCGCCACCGATGTCATCGTCGAACCCGCCGGCCCAACCTGCCAGACCCCCGACCGCGAACTGAGCCTTCGGACTGACCGGAATGGCCACTTTGCCGGTGACGAAGAACAGATTGTCGGAGAAATCCTCGAAGGGCAGAACCGAGAGGCCGCCGCCGAATTGACCCACTCCGCCGACCCCGGCGGAGGCGCTGAGGAGAAAGAGGTAGGTACTCGAAAAGTCGGCTTCCTTGGCGGGAAGCACTCGGGCGGTCGGTCCGAAGAACAGCCGGCTCGGATTGGGATCTTCGGGCCAATATTCGCCGGAGCGGAGTCCGCGGCGGTGGGCTTCCTTGATATCTCGGAGATCACCGCGGCGGATCGTGATGACGCCACCCGACGTTTCGAAGCGGAGCGGGTCGCCCGCCACGTCGACGAACCGGCCGACCACGGTGGACCCGTCGGCGAGCTTGACGACCTGCACGGTGGTCGAGTCCGGCACCCGGAGGTAACGGGCGCCCTTGAATTGAGCCGCCGCCGGGCGGCCCAAGCCGGCCAGCAGGGCAAGAACGAGAAACGCGACGATGCGGACGGTGGCCACGGTACCCAACTCCTTCGAGATCGGCGGAAGGTAGCCGGGGGGGCGTGACCCGGCCGTGACGCGGGTCACTCGCGTTGGAGCGGCAGGTGACGCGCTCCGTGGCCGGTCAACGTAAAGGCTGCCCAGTCGCGAATCGGGCGACCGGCGGCCCGGAGACCCCGAATCGTCGCCGCGAAGGCCTCGTCCACCGAGCGGCCGGCCGCTGCTTCCCGGTAGAACCGGCCCGTGAACTCGGCGGCAAACTGGTCGGACACGGTCCAGTTGGCCGCCAGGACCGCTCGGGCGCCCGCCTGGAGCGCCGCGCTGGCCAGGCCCTGGACCCCTTCACTGCCCCGGTATTGGCCCTGGCTCGATCGACAGGACGAGAGGGTGACGAGATCGGCGTCGAGCCGGAGCGACGAGAGTTCCGCCACGGTCAGGAACCCGTCGTGTCCGCCCCCCGGCGCCAGGGCCAGGGCGGTCCGGGCCACGGTCTCGCCGTCGACCAAGGCGTGGGTCCCGAAATGGAGAAGACGGAACCCGGTGAGATCGGCGGTCCGCAGCCAGGCTTCGCTGGCCTCGTCTCGAAGTCGGAGCCGGGTGCCGGGGGCGAGCCGTCCGAGCGCTCGGGCCTCGGCGCCGGAGCGTGGGAGCCGGGGAAGCGTATTGTCACCCGCGAGAATCCGGAACCAGCCGGCACCCGGATCCTGACGCCCGAGCGAGGGGAACACCGGATCGCCGAAGGCAAGCACCCCGGTCCCGGCCGGCGGCGGCCGCTCCGCCAGCCGGGCCAGCACCGTGAGCGATGGGGCCACCGTCAGCGTCAGTCGGTCGACGACCGGTGCTCCGGACCCGGTGAGCCAGGCAACGACGGGCACCGCGTGGAGCGGGCCGTCGGGCACCACCACCAGTCGGGTAACGTCCCTGGGCAGCTCGGCCAGGAGCGGGTCGATCACCAGGCGACCGAGTTGGCGCGCGGGTCCGGTCGCGGGTTCGCCGGCTTCGAGCAGCGCCTGGATCCGCCCGGTCAGGGGCGCGAGCGAGTCGCCCGGGGGCAGCGGTAGCGCGCGGACTCCGCGGGCGGTGACGATCAGCATGGCCCCGACGGTCTCGCCGGGCGCCACGAACACCACGGCGGCCGATCGCGCCGGCAAGGTCGTCACCAGCGGATTGGCCGCCGCGGCAGACGATCCTGCCGCCGGCAATCGTCCGCCGCCCGACCCTGCCACATCGGCCACGACCAACCGATCGAGAAGTGAGCGAGCCAGCCGGCGTTCGGCCAATCGGAGCGCGAGATCCGGCTGGCCGGCGAGGGCAAGTTCGGCGATCGCTTGAGCCAGTGGTGAGGTCCGGGCCAGCGGGTCACGCAGGTCGAAGACGGCCTGCCGCAACTGATCGTCGGTGAGCCCGGCGCGCCACCGGTCGAGCGAATCGGTGACCGCCGTGAGCAGGGTGGCGGCGCCGGCCGCGTCACCCGCGCGCAGCTGCGCGAGTGCCTGCGCGGCCCGGAGCTCGAGCTGGAAGTTGACCGAACCGGTCAGCGAGTCGAGATCACGGTACCGACGGAGGGCCGCGGTCGGGTTCCCCTGACGCAAGGTCAGCCGAGCGCGGTCCTCCTCGATGCTGATCAGCGTGCCAGTCAGCCGGACCGCCGCCGCGGCGGAGGCCGCCGAATCCAGGTACGTGGACGCGGTAGCCCAGTGCCGGTCGGTGGCAGCCTGCTCGGCCAAGGTCCGGAAGGCGTCAGCGAGCAATTCCCTGTTGCCGGCTGTCCGGCGATACCGGAGGGCAGCGGCCCGGGCCGCGTTCCGATTTCCGCTCTGATGGGCAAGTTGCGTCAGGGTGGCCAGGATCGCGGCGCCGGCGGTCGCGTCACCGATGGCGGTGGCGAGCGAATCGGCCAGCCGAGCCTCGGCCGCGGCGACCGAACGAGCGCCAAGGGCCAGCGCCACGGTGGCCAGATTGTGTCGGGCCCAGAGGACGGCCTGCTGGTTGCCGCTCGATTGACCCTCGCGAATGGCCGCCTCGAGGAACGGGCGGGCCTGCCCGTAACGGCCCCGGCTGCTCTGGTTGTAGCCAGCCCATTGGAGCGTGGTGGCGAGGGCCGAGCGATCGCGGGTCTCTCGCTGCCACCGGGCAACCCGTTCGAGCCAGACCCCGGCCGAATCGCCGTAGCCTTGGCGCGAAATCCGGGTTGCGACGACGAAGAGGCAACGAGCAGCCAGGCGGCGGTTGCCCACGGCAAGAGCGCTGTCGGCGGTGTGATAGATCGCGGGCACGAACAGCGACCGTACGGTCGCCGCCGTGCAGCGGAAGCGGAACCGGTGGATCGGCTCGGTGGCATCCATCCCGAGCGAGTCGGCGCGAGCTACCAGTTCGTTCGCGCGCGGGGGTCCGGGCCGGCGATCGCGGACCGCCACCCACGCCAGGAGCACTTCCCATTCGGCCCGGTCATTTCCGGCGCGGCGGGCTCGCTCCCAGGCGTCCCGATAGAGCGAGTCGGCCAGCGCAATGTTGCCGCGGGTTCGGGCGGACAGAGCCAGGCCGTATCGGGCCCAGGCGCCAAGGACCGGATCGGCGGCCCGGCGGGCCATGATGGTAAAGAGCCGATCGGCGACAGGATACCGATAGGTGTGGACCGCGATGAGCCCCCGGCCAAAGAGCGCCACCGGGTCGTCGGGGCGCGCGGCCCAGCCGCGATCGAGCGCCGCCTCGGCCCCCGATTCGACGGCAGCGACGGCCCGGGCCATGGCGTCGACGGGGCCGGCACTCCCGGCGGGAGGCGCCTGGAGGGCGAGCAGAACCGATACGACGAGCATGGCTGGCGCGGGCGGGGCCCAGGCTCAATGTCGATCGATGCCGACCGTGCCGCTCGCCGCCCCGCGGAACCGGTACTGCTTCCCGGGTGCCTCGGGATCGGGGAAGACCCGGCTGGCATCGGCGCCGCGATAGAGCACGCCGTTGAGCATGACCTGATCGATCCGCCGGGTATTCCGGATGTTCTCGAGCGGATTGGCGTCGAGGATCACCAGATCGGCCAGTTTGCCCGCCTCGATCGAACCGAGTTGCCGATCGAGGCCAAGGTAGCGGGCGCTGTTGATGGTGGCGATGGCAATGATCTCCGCCGGGCGGAAGCCACCCCGGGCCAGCAACTCCATCTCCCAGTGCTTGTCGAGCCCGTGCATCTGCCCATGTCCGCTGATCTGCAGTGACACGCCGGCCGCGGCGAGCTTGCGGAGCTCCCGGGCCATGTCGACGGCGTAGATGTCGTCGTTGAAGTAGCGGGTCGGGCGGCGGAGCCGGATCAGTTCCTCGGGGGCGAAGAACCGGGTCAGCTTGGGATCCTCCCAGAGCCGCTCATCCTGGTGGAAGGCCCCTTCGCCCTGCGGCCCGTTGTACGAGACAATCAGGGTCGGCGTGTTGCCGGCGCCGGTGGCGCCCCAGAGCTTGAGTACATCGTCGTAGAGCGGCGTGAGGCCGACCGTGTGTTCGAGGCCGGAGACCCCGTCCATCAGCATCGTCCAGTTCATCTGGAAATCGACCGCCGTTTCGGCCACGACGTTGACGCCGAGTCGGCGGGCCGCGTCGTACATCTGGACCCGAGCGGAGCGCGTGAACTGGACGTAGTCCTTGAGCGCGGTGGCGCCGTAGGCCTTGTTGAACCCGACTACTTCGTCGGCGTCGGCCTGGGAGAGGATCGGGCGGAACAGCTTGGACCGGTAATACCGGAGGCCGTAGATCGGTGGGCCGACCGAGAGCAGGCGCGATCCGGCGATGGTGCCTTGGCGCTGCAGATCGGACACCAGGAAGTCTTTGACGTGGTTGCCGTAGACTTCGTAGACGGTGGTGGTCCCATAGGCGAGGTTGGCGATCAGGCCTCGATGGTCCTG
>CADEGB010000002.1:30374-50511 GCA_902826755.1 uncultured Gemmatimonadota bacterium | reverse complement strand
CCTTCTCGGGGTACTGCGACAACACCGGGATCTGCTGGAGCAGCCGCCCCGATGGGAGCCCATACACCGTCACGTGCCCGCTGAACCCGCCCGACATGAACGCGTAGAACTCGTCGTATTGCCCCGGGGCCACGTACACCTTGGACGCGGCGTCTCCGGCGCTCCCGATCGGTGTCCCCTGCGAACCGCATCCGGCCAGCACCGCCACGGCCAGGACGCTCGACCACCCTTTGATCGCGATACCCATTGTGTCCCTCCTCCATTCGCCTCTGGTCATTGCGTGGTGACGGTACCCGTCGCCTGGGTTCGGAGATACTCGACGATCGCCCGGGCTTCCTCGACGGTGATGCCCTGATTGGCCATGAACGTCATGTGCTCGGCCAGCAACTGTTTGCCCACGGGATGACGCTCGACCATTTCCTGCGGGTTGAGAATCATGTTCATGATGAACGTCGGGCTCCGCCTGGTGGTGACTTCGCCTAACGCCGGTCCCACGTACTTTTCGGCCATCTTGTGGCAGGCGGTACATTTGCCGTCGAAGGTCGTCTTGCCCCGGTCGGCCAGCGCCTGGTCGAGGGCGCCGAGGACCACGACCTCTTTGACCGGCCCGATGCCGTGCTCGACTTCGAATGCGCTCAAGTCCCCACCGCCGGCGGCCGGCGGCGCGGGCGGCGACCCAGCATCCTTCCCCCCGCTCCCACCGCCGCAGCCAATCGCCAGGGAGGACATCACCACCAACCCGATCAACCGTCGCATCGTCCGTCTCCCGATTCTCGTGAAAGTGCCGCGGCTCATCCCGCGAACGACCAGAGACTACTGCCCGGCCCCCGATGAGCCCATGAAAGACCCATGAAGCCGCCTTCAAGTGCCTTGATCCGCAACGGTTTGGGCTTCATAAAAACCATAAGGTCATGTGGTTATCATGTTTCCATGCCCGTTCTATCCCAGACCTCCGAGTACGCCCTCCAGGCCACCGTCGTCCTGGCCCGACAGTCCGACATGGTCGAAGTCGGCGTCCTGGCCGAAGCCCTTGGCGTTCCGAAGAACTACCTCTCGAAGACCCTGTCGCAGTTGGCTCGGTCCGGCGTGCTCGAGTCAGTCCGCGGCAAACACGGCGGATTCCGACTGGCCCGGCCGGCCGACGAGATCCCCTTGCTCGCCGTGGTGGAGCCGTTCGAACGGTTCACCGAAAACCGTCGCTGTCTGATGGGGCGCCCCCTCTGCAGCGAGGAGGACGCCTGCGCGGCCCACGAGTCGTGGCGCGCGATCGGCGGGAAAATCGTCCGCTTCTTCCGACAGACTACCGTCGGCGATCTGGCCCGGGGCCGATCGCGGTGGCCCAACAGCACCGAGTTGGGAGGGGAGAAGGGCTGACCGGCCGTCCCCTCGATGGCGAGGCGCGCCAGGGGGAGCGATATTCGAGCCCATGCGACTGCTCCTCGTCATGCTGCTCGCCGCCGTGGGCGGTTCGGCCGGGTCGACCGCCGACGACATCGCCTGGTCCGGCCCGCTCGGGAGTTCCAAGCCCTTCCTCACCAGGACGCGCGCCGGCGATCTGCTGTTGACCTGGTTCGAGACCCGGCCCGAAGGACGCTACGCCCTCCGGATGACGCGGGCCAGCGGCGGGCGGTGGGCCGAGCCGCGGACGATCGTCGAGAGTGACCGGTTCTTCGTCAATTGGGCCGATTTTCCCTCGATTACCGAGACCTCGGCCGGGACGCTCGTCGTCCATTGGCTCGAGAAAACCGCCGCCAAACCCTACGCGTACCACGTTCGGCTGACCCGGTCCACCGATGGCGGGCGGACCTGGGCCGAACCCATCACCGCCCACACCGATCGCAGCCCCGGCGAGCACGGTTTCGTCGCGATGGTGCCTAACGACGATGGGACGGTCTCGGTCGCCTGGCTCGATGGCGGCGCGATGACGACCGAGCCACCCGGACCGATGGCGGTCCGGACGGCCACCCTCGGGGCCGACGGCGTGGTGCGCGGCGAGACCGTGCTCGACGCCCGGACCTGCGAGTGTTGCCAGGTCGCGATGACCCGGGCCCGCGCCGGCCTGGTGGCGGCCTACCGGGATCGATCGCCCGACGAAGTCCGGGACATCGCCGTGGTCCGGCAGGTCGATGGATCCTGGCTGGAGCCGAAGCTGGTGGCGGCTGACAACTGGGTCTGGAAGGCCTGCCCGGTCAACGGCCCCTCCATCGCGGCACAGGGAGACGACGTCGGGATCGCCTGGTTTACGGGAGCGGGGGGGACCAACCGGGTCAGGGTCGCGTTTTCCCGAGACGGCGCAGCCACCTTCGGCGCCCCGATCGAGGTCGATGAGGGTAACCCGCTGGGGCGGGCTCACTTCCAGCTCACCGGTCCGGGTCAGGGCCTGGTCGTCTGGCTCGAGGCGGACGGCGACGCCGGCGCCTGGAGGCTCCGCCGAGTGACGGCCACCGGAGCCAAAGGCCGGCCGATCACCGTGGCCGGCACCAGTCGAACCCGGGACGCCGGCTTCCCCCGGACTGCGCTGGTTGGAACCGAGCTGTTCGTGGCCTGGACCGAACCGGGACCGCCGGGTCAAAGCCGGGTCCGGGTCAGCCGGCTTCCAGTACCCCGTTGACCCTTGCCGGTCCGGGGTTCGGGATGCACCTTTTTCCGCCCGTGGGGGTGGTCCGGCATCGTGAAGATTCCCCCCGATCGCCGGTTACCGCGGGCATCCGGGCGGAGCCTGCCTCCGTGAGCGTCACTTCAATCCAAGGTTCGTGATCATGATGCGTTTGCTTCGTTCGGCGGGGGTCATGGCGGGCGTCCTGCTCGCCGCGGCCGCGCCCCGGGCCACGGCTCAGGGCACCGGTTCGATCCAGGGTACCGTGACCCGATCCGACGACGGCGCCCCGCTCGCGGGCGTCGTCGTCGTCGTCAAGGGCGTCGGGACCAGCGCGGTGACCAACACCAACGGTCGCTACCACATCGACCGCGCCCCCGCGGGCAGCCAGACGCTGGTGTTCCGGTGGCTCGGCTACAAGCCGGTCGAGATCGCGGTGTCGATCACGGCCGGAGGATCGGTCACCGCCGACGCCAAGATGGAACCGCTCCCGATCCCGCTGGCCGACCTGATCGTCGAGAGCGCCTCGAAGGTCCCCGAACGGACCGTCGACGCGCCGGCCGCGATCTCGACCATCGACCCTCGAGTCCTGCAATCGACGTCGGTCACCGGCTCGCCGGCACTGGCCCTGGCCACGGTACCCGGCGTCGACCTGGCCCAGAACGGGGTCAATGACTTCAACGTCAACGCCCGCGGCTTCAACTCGTCGCTCAACCGCCGAGTGCTCGTGCTGATCGACGGCCGCGACGTGGCGACCGCGTTCCTGGGCAACCAGGAGTGGAACGCGCTCTCGATCCCGACCGAGGACATCTCCAGCATGGAGTTCGTCCGTGGCCCCGGCTCCGCGCTCTACGGCGCCAACGCGTACGCCGGCGTCCTGAACATCCGAACCCCGTCGGCCCGGGAAGTGGTCGGGACCAAGGTGAGCCTCGGCGGCGGGCAGCTCTCCACCATCCGGGGCGACATCCGCCATGCCGGCCTCCTTTGGGGCGGCCGGATCGGCTACCGGGTCAACGGCGGCTACACCAAGTCGGATACCTGGTCGCGGTCGCGGACGTTCAGCGGCGCCCTCCGGAGCGAATACGCCGACGCCACCGACTCGCTCACGTTCCGAGCGGTCTGCTCGTCCTGCGCGCGCCGGGAAGTCCGGGCCCTGAACGGCCAGACGGTCAGCGACACCATCAACGCGCCGAGCGGTGACCGCGATCCGCTCAAGAGCACCTATGGGTCCGCCCGAGTCGACTACTACGTCGACAACGGCTCGGTCCTGACCGGGGAGTACGGCCTCGCCCTGGCCGAGAACGAAGTCGCGGTCACCGGCATCGGCCGGGTCCAGATTACGGAGACCCTCCGGTCGTTTGCGCGGGTCAACTACGCCGCCGACAACTTCGACGTGATGGGGTACTGGAACTTCCGGAACACCCAGCAGCCCCAGTATTCGCTCGCCTCCGGGGCGCCGCTCGAAGAACGGTCGGACGTTCTCCATCTCGAGGCCCAGCAGAGCAACAAATTCGCGAGCGATCGCGGCCGGTTCGTCCTGGGCGGCTCCTTCCGTCACTACTCGGTCAACACCCAGGAGACCCTGATCAACCCGGCCGACGACGATCGAACCGATCGCTACTACGCCGTCTTCACCCAGCTCGAGTACCGCTTCAGCGACAAACTCCGCGGCGTCCTGGCGGCCCGGTATGACATCGGCAACCTGATCGACGGGCAGTTCTCGCCCAAGGCCGCGCTGGTCTTTACTCCGGCCGAGCGCCACTCGATCCGGCTGACCTTCAACAAGGCCTTCCAGACCCCGAACTACTCCGAGTTCTACCTGAACGTCGCGGCGGGGGCCCCGGTCAACCTGAACGCGCTCGAAACCGGCCTCCGGGCCAACGCCACCCTCGGTCCGCTCCTGGCCGGTGTTCCGGTCGGCGGCCTCTTTGACAATTCGGCGGTGGTGCCGGTCCGGGCCCGCGGCAACGCCACTTTGAAGGTCGAGAAGAACACCGGCGTCGAACTTGGTTACCGGGCTGACCTGACTGACCGGTTCTACGTCTCCTTCGACGCCTACGTCAACGTGCTCAAGGACTTCGTCACCGACCTCCTGCCGGGCGTCAACCCGGCGTTCGCGGCCTGGACCGCGCCCTCGACAGTTCCGGCCCCCGCTCGGGCCTCCGTCGCGAACGCCGTCCGCTCCACCTTGCTGGCCAATCCGGCCACGGCCCTGGCCGGTCGCGGCCTGACCCGCCAGGAAGACGGCAAGACCGCCATCGTCCTCTCGTACTCCAACGCCGGCAAGGCCACCCAGTACGGGTTCGAAGCGGCGGCCGGTCTCCAGCTCAGCAACGAGTTCCGGACCGACGGCTCCTTCTCGCTCTTCCGGTTCGACATCAGCCAGCAGCTGGTCGGCGACCAGCTCCTGGCCAACACCCCGCGGGCCAAGGGGAACATCTCGGTGTCCTACGCCGGCCGCTCCGGCTTCGATGCCGCCGTCACCTTCCGCGCGGCCAAGGGCTTCGACTGGGCTGCCGGCGTGTTCGCCGGGTACATCGAGAGCCAGGGCACCGTCGACGCGAACGCTGGCTACGAGGTCAACAACAACTTCCGCGTCTATCTCACCGGGATCAACGTCTTCGATCAGCAGCGCTACGCGATCTACGGCGGCTCGGTCAACGGGCGTCGGATCCTCGGCGGCGTGACCGCCCGGTTCTAAGGGGCCCGCGAGCCGGTAACGAACGAGGGGCCCCGACCACGGGGCCCCTCGTCTTTTCAGCTCGTCCCGCCTCAGAGTCCGACGACCGCCAACCGGACGCCGAGGGTAATCCGGCTGTCGTTCTGGGTGAGCGACTGGGTGGTCCCCGCCGGCGCGGACCCCGCGGCGGCGACATCGAAACTCGCGTTGTAAATGAAGTCGTCGATCCCGATCACCAGCGCCGCGCGGGACCCGAGCCGGAAGCCCAGCGTGGTGCCGATCACCGCGCCGACGTGGGTCGCGTCTTTGATCCCGGATGGTTGCCCGCTGCGCCCCGAAAAAGTCCGTTTGATGGAGGCGACCCCGCCGCTGATCGAGAGCCAGAACGGGTCGATCGTCGGTTTGAGGCGATAGGCGAGCCGGCCGGTCATCGTCCGGATGTCGGCGTCCGTCCCCGACGGGGCTGACAGGGTGGAGATCTTGAGCCCGCTCGAGCCCCAGGCCACGTCGCCCTCGACCTCGAGTGGTCCCGTCAGGCCAACCGAGACCCGGCCACCGAACACGCCGAGGACACCCTGCTTCTCCTGATCCCGTCCGGCGGTCTGGCCGGGCCGGAGCAAGAGGTCCCGGCCTGGCAGGGCCAGGCCGAAATACGGCGTCACCGCGACGCCAGCCTTGCCCTGGGCGGCCGTGGCAGCCGGCAACCCGAGCGCCCCGGCCAAGAGAAACAGCAGGACACGACCGTTCATGGGCATCGCCTGAGGGTGGGGGGTCCAGTTTACGACTCCCCGCCCCGCGGCACAACCGCCACCCCTTCGAGTCGGCTAGATTCCCGATCCGGACCACCAACCATTGATGCCGCCGCTCCCGCTCTCGCACCCCGGCTGGGAACCCTACCCGACCGACGGACCCACCGGCGTCCGACTGGTGGTCCGGCGCCGGATCCTCAGTCCGGAACTTCGCAACTATCGGGACGTCGTGGTGGCCCTCCCGCCCTCCTACGACGAAGGCAACGACCGATACCCGGTCGTCTACATGCAGGATGGGCAGAATCTCTTCGATCCCGCCACCAGCTACGCCGGGCACTGGCGCCTCCTCGACACCCTCGCGGATCTGGGCGCCCGGGGTGTCGAAGCTCTGGTGGTCGGGATCGCCAATGCCGGGCGGCACCGGCTGTACGAGTACAGCCCGTTCCGGGACCCCCACCGGGGCGGCGGCGGGGGTGACCGGTACCTCGCCTTCACGGCGGAAACCCTCAAGCCACTGATCGACGGGACCTTTCGAACCCGACCCGAACGAGGCTCAACCGCCATCGCGGGGTCGTCGATGGGCGGCCTGATCAGTCTCTATGCCCTCTACCGCTACGCCGACGTGTTCGGCGCGGCGGCGGCGCTCAGTCCATCCGTCTGGTTTGCGCGCCGGGCCATCCTCCCGTATGTCGCCCGGAACGCGGATCTGGCGGTGGGTCGGCTTTACCTCGATATCGGCCTCGATGAGCCGGCCGGGGCGGTGAGCGATGCCCGGGCCCTCCGCGACGTCCTCCTCGAGTCCGGACTCGCCCCCGGGCGCGACCTCGACTACGTGGAGGATGAGGCCGGCGCGCACAACGAGGAGACTTGGGGCCGCCGGGTATCGCGGGCCCTCCCCTTCCTGCTCGGTCGTCACGAAGGAGTCTCGGACCCGCTTCCCGGTTGACGGTTCGGGACCTACATTCGCGGAGGGACGGGCCCGTCGCCCGGTCCGCCGTCATCTCAGCGCGGGAAACTCGCGATGTCGCCTGATGTCAAGAAAGTCGGCCTGATCGTCGGTCGGGAGTGGAGCTGGCCGCCGGCGTTCATCGAGGAGGTGAACAGCCGGAACGAGGGCGTGGTGGCCGACTTCGTCAAGCTCGGCGCGCCCCACATGGACGATCCGGCCCAGTACCGGGTCATCATCGACCGGATCTCGCACGAGGTGCCGTTCTACCGGACCTTCCTGAAGCACGCCGTGCTCCAGGGGGCCACGGTCGTGAATAACCCCTTCATGTGGACCGCCGACGACAAGTTTTTCGGCGCCACCCTCGCCACCTCGCTCGGACTCGCCAGCCCGAAAACGGTCGTGCTCCCGAACAAGGAGTACGTCCCCGGGATCGTTCACTCCGAGAGCCTCCGGAACCTGGTCTTTCCGCTCGACTGGCAGGCGGTCGTCGACTACATCGGGCTCCCCTGCATCCTCAAGGACGCGCACGGGGGCGGATGGAAGGAAGTGTACGTCTGCCGGAGCCTCGAGGAACTGCTCTACAACTACGATCGCTCCGGCCTCCTGACGATGATCGCGCAGGAGTTCATCGAGTGGGACGAATTCGTCCGCTGCCTCTGCATCGGCCAGGAAGTCATCCGCCCGATCAAGTACGATCCCAAAGCGCGGAAGTATCATCCCGAGCTCGATCTCATGCCGAAGGCGCTCCACGATCGCGTCGTGGCCGACTCGCTGACGCTGGTCCGGGCGCTCGGTTACGACATGAACTCGATCGAGTGGGCCATCCGCGACGGGATTCCTTACGCGATCGACTTCATGAACCCGGCCCCGGACATGGACATCTACTCCTTGACGCCCGACCACTTCGAGTGGGTCGTCAAGGCCATGGCCGACATGGCGATCCGGCTGGCCAAGGCACCCAGGACCGCCCCCCGCCCGAGTTGGGAAGAGTTCCTCAAAGGGCGCCCGGTGCGGCCGGGTCCGGCGTGACCCGCGGAGCGATCGACGCCTGGCACGCGGCCCTCGGCGCGGGCCTCGGCGTCGAGTCCGGCGAGTGGCTCACGGCCGAACTTCGGAAGCGGGGGCTGTTCTTCGGCGATCGGGCCCTTTGCACGGTCCTCCGCCCCCGGTTCCTGAGCCGGCCCCAATATCAGACCATGTGCTCCCGGATCGCCGTGCTGCTCGGCGCGTTCGAGGCCGCTTTGGACGCCGCGCTGGCTAACCCCGGCATCCTCGACCAGTTCCGGCTCGAGCCGTGGGAGCGCACCCTGGCACTCGAGGATCCGCGGATCGCCCCGTCGCCCGTTTCCAGGCTCGACGCCTTTTTCTCGCCCGACGATGGCCGCCTCCGGTTCACCGAGTACAACGCGGAGACCCCGGCGGGATCGGCCTACAACGACGCCCTCACCGACCTCTTCCTCGCGCTCCCGGTCATGCGGGTGTTCCGAGAGCGGCATCAACTCACGCCGCTGCCCGCCCGCCACCACGTTCTCCACTCGCTGATTCGCGCCTATCAGCGGTTCTCCGGTGGGCGGACCCGACCGACGATCGGGATCCTCGACTGGAAGGAAGTCCCGACGATGAGCGAGTTCCTGCTCTATCAGGACTACTTCCGGTCGATGGGATTCGAGTGCGTCATCGGCGATCCCCGCGAGGTCGAGTACCGTCAGGGCGGCCTCTGGGTCGAGGGAACCCGGATCGACCTGATCTACAAGCGGGTCCTGATCAACGAGCTGATCGCGGAAGGGGGTCTCGACCACCCGATGGTCCGGGCGGTGCGGGATGGTGCCGTCTGCATGGCCAACCCGTTCCGGTGCAAGATCCTCCATAAGAAGGCAAGCCTGGCGGTCCTCTCCGACGAGCGGAACGCCAACCTGTTCTCGGCGGCGCAGCGCGCGGTCATCGCGGAGCACGTGCCGTGGACCCGCGTGGTCGAGGAGCGGATGACGGAGGTCGACGGAGCCCGGATCGATCTGGTTCCGTATTTGTCGCGGAACAAGGACCGACTGGTCCTCAAGCCCAACGACGACTACGGCGGTGCCGGGATCGTCCTCGGTTGGGAGGTGGACGACGACACCTGGAGTCGGGCCGTGGCCACGGCCCTGTCCCGGCCGTTCATTGCCCAGGAGCGGATCGGTCTTCCGGCCGAGTTGTATCCGAGCCTGGCCGACGGCGACGTCGTCTTTGCCGAGCGGATCGTGGACACCGCGCCGTTCTGTTTCGAGGGCGGCTTCGTCGACGGCTGCCTGACCAGGGTCTCCACCGCCTCGCTCGTCAACGTCACCGCGGGTGGCGGCTCCACCATTCCCACGTTCGTCGTCGAACCTCGCGACCGTTGACCGCACACCTCACCGGGACATCCAGCGCATGAAGCCGCCGAGCCTGACCATCGGGATCGAGGAAGAGTACCAGATCATCGATCCGACCACCCGGGAGCTTCGCTCCTACATCACCGAAATCCTCAAGGAGGAATCGGTGGTGCTCGGCGAGATCAAGCCTGAGTTGCACCAATCGATGGTCGAGGTCGGCACCAAGGTCTGCCACACACCGGCGGAAGCGAAGGCCGAACTGATCCGGCTCCGCCGACTGGTGATGGACCTCGCCGCCAAGAACGGGCTCAAGGTCGTTGCGGCCGGCAGCCACCCGTTCTCGAGCTGGATGGAACAGGAAATCACCCCGCTCGAACGGTATCTCGGCGTCCGCCAGGATCTCCAGGACCTGGCCCAGCGACTCCTGATCTTCGGGACCCACGTCCACGTCGGGATCGAAGACCGTGAATTCCTGATCGAGGCCATGAACGCGGCCCGCTACATGATGCCGCACCTGCTCTGCCTGTCGACCAGCTCGCCGTTCTGGCTCGGCCGGAAGACCGGGCTCAAGTCGTATCGGACCATCGTGTTCCGGAGCTTCCCGCGGACCGGAATTCCCCGAAGCCTCACCTCGTGGGGCGAGTTCGAGGACGTCGTCAACACGCTGGTCGAGACGGGGAGCATCCCCAACGCCTCGAAGATCTGGTGGGATGTCCGGCCCAGCTGGAGCTACCCCACCCTCGAGATGCGGATTTGCGACGTCTGCACCCGGGTCGACGAAGCCGTCGCCGTCGCCGCCCTGTTTCAGGCCATCGTGGCCAAGGTCTGGAAGCTCCGGCGCGACAACCTGAGCTGGCGACAGTATTCCGCCGCGTTCATCGAAGAGAACAAGTGGCGTGCCTGCCGTTACGGCCTCGACGGCAAGATGATCGACTTCGGCAAGAGCAAGGAACTGCCGGCTCGCGAGCTGATCCGGGAGCTGATCGAGTGGTTCGTCGGCGACGTCATCGACGAACTCGGGAGCCGCAAGGAGATCGAGTACGCCTATACGATCCTCGATCAAGGGACCAGCGCCGATCGGCAACTCGCGGTCTACGAGGCCACCGGCGGCGACCTCCACGCGGTGGTGGATCAGCTCATCGTCGAGACGGCCGAAGGGGTTCCCTGACCGGGGTTGGGGCCGAACGGCCCCGGAACCGGCCAGCCCGGCCCGGCGTTTGCTGACCTGACCGGAGACCGTGCCGGCCCGCCGGCCAACCCGATATCTTAGACGGACATGAGCTACCGACCCACTGTCGGGATCCCGACCCAGACCCTGCAGGCCATCGACGGCATCCCCGAGGGGCTGCCCGCGTCCTGGGTCATGAACCAGCGGTACTACTACGCTGCCACCGAGGCTGGGGGCGTCCCGTGGATGGTACCGCTCCTCCACGACGACCTCGAGACCCTCCGGTGCGTGTACGAGCGCCTCGACGGGATCCTCCTCGCCGGTGGCGTCGACATGGATCCCACCATCTACGACGAGGCCCCGCACCCCCGGCTCGGCAACATCGACCCGGCCCGCGACACCGTCGAGCTGGCCCTGGCCCGGTGGGCCATCGAGGACGGAAAACCGCTCTTCGGCCTCTGCCGCGGACTCCAAGTCCTCAACGTTGCGTTAGGCGGATCCCTCCACCAGGACCTCGACGCCGAGTACCCCGACGCCATCAAGCACGACTACTTCCCGACCACCGGGTTCGGGCGGGATTACCTGGCCCACGAGGTGGAACTCGCCGATGACACCATCCTGGCGCGGACCTTCCGATCCCGGCGGGTAGCCGTCAACAGCATGCACCACCAGGGCGTCAAGCGCCTCGGCGCCGACCTGGTCGCCTCGGCCATCGCGCCCGACGGGTTGGTCGAAGCCATCGAACTCCCCAGCGAGGAGTTCGTCGTCGGGGTGCAGTGGCATCCCGAGATGCTGGAAGAAAAGGACCCGCGGACCCGAGACCTGTTCCGCGCGTTCGTCGACGCGGCCCGACGCGCGGCCGGCCGATGACTGGAAAGGCGTACCCCACCGCCAGGTGGTGACGCATTCCGGCACCCCGGGGCTGGCACCCGTCTTGCCCCTTCGGGTCCGTCACGCTCAAACTCACATGATCATGCCGACTCGACGACTTCGGAAAGTGGCGCCGCCCTTTCCCCTCCGCACCGCCATGCGAGGCGTCCGCGTGTTGACGGCTCTGATCACCACCGTCGCAATCTGCCGCCCGGCTCGCGTCGAGGCGCAGGAACCTGCAGTACTCTCGTCCGCTTTCGCGACGGCCCCGCTGATCGAATATGCGACCAACGAGAGCGGCGGCCGGATCCGGATCTCGGCCGTCAGCCCCGACTCCAGCACCATCGAGGCGATTCGGGTCGAACTCCTGGAGTACGCCGCCGCAATTCGGCGCGGCGACTTCAGCAAGGTCGCCGTGATTTCGACAGGCTCGCCCGCGGTGCAAGTTCTTGCCCTCCGCCGCGCCGCCATCCGGTGTACTTTCCGCCTGACCCCGCGGGGCGGCGAACTGGTGTTGCTGAGCGACGACGACGCGGTCGTGGCCGCGATCCATCAGTTGCTCGCGGCTGAGCCGCCGAAGGTCTCCCGCATCTAGGGTCCCGCCGACGGGCAGAGCCCAAGGCGGCAACCTCTCGTGCCGGGAGGAGGGCGGGATGGTCTGGTACGTGGCGATCGGTGGGGCTCTCGGCAGCGTCGCGCGATTCCTGATCGGCAACCTGATTCAAGAACGAGCCGGACCCGGCTACCCGATCGGCACCCTCGTCGTCAACGTCACCGGGTCGCTGCTGCTCGGTTTTCTGGCGGAATCGACGCTGGCCAACACCGCGTCGCGGGAGGTTCGGGTCTTCCTGACCGCGGGGCTCTGTGGCGGGTACACGACCTTCTCGACCTTCAGCCTCGAAACCGTCCGGCTCCTCGCGGCCGGCGACCACCGCCGCGCCGCCGTCAATGTCGGCGCCGCGGTGATCCTCTCCCTGCTCGCCACCGGCGCCGGCCTGGCCCTGGGCCGCTGGAGCAGGACCTAGCGGCGGACCGCCCCGAACCGCTCCAGGAGCGCCCGGACCCGGTCGAGCGGAAGGGCCTCGATGGTCCCGCCTCGGCTGGTGACCGTCGTGGCCCGGAACATCGAGTTGTAGATGGCCTCCTCGGTGGCCTCCACCGCCCCTTCGAACAGCGCTGACATTTCGTCATTGGTCAGGGTCCGCCGAGCGGTGACCAGGGTGTCGCGCGGGGCGCCCGGGCCCACCCGACGGCGGACCGCCGGATGAGTGGCGAACGCGATCACGTAGTCTCCCGATCCCGTTGCTCATGAAGCCGCCGGTCCGACCCATCCCGAGGAGGGCCCGGCTCCCCAACCGACGGAGCGCCCGGTCGTCGATCGGCGCATCGGTCGCGACCACGATCATGATCGACCCGCCGCCCTGGGCCCCCTCCACATCCCGGCGGAAGGCGTACTGGCCGAGTTCCCGACCGACTGGGACGCCGAGCACCTCGAACACGCCCCCGAAGTTGGACTGCACCAGAACGCCCACTGTCCACCCCCCCAATGACTGAGGCAGCCGGCGCGAGGACGTCCCGATGCCCCCTTTCCATCCGAAGGCGACGGTCCCGGTCCCGGCGCCCACGGTGCCCTCGGCTACGGGCCCGGTGGTCGCCCCGGCCAGGGCGGCGCGGACCGCCGCGGGGGTGACGGGTCGGAGCCGGATCGCGTTGAGGCCGCCATCGTTCGTTTCGCCGACGACCGGGTTGATCGAGCGGACTCCCTCCATGCCGGGCTGCTCGAGCAGCCAGTCGACCATCGCGTCGGCTGCCTTCCAGACGCAAAGGGTGCAGGTGAGCAGGATGGGCGTCTCGAGTTCGCCGAGTTCGCCGACCTGGGTGGTGCCGATCAGCTTCCCGAAGCCATTCCCGACCACTGCGGCGGCCGGAACCCGATCGAGAAAGGCGTTCCCCCCGTGCGGCAGGATCGTGGTGACCCCGGTCCGGATCGAGTCGCCCTCGATCAGCGTCGTCTGGCCAACCCGGACGTCGGCGACGTCGGTGATCGCGTTCAACGGCCCGGGCCGGAAGACGCCGGGCGCCACGCCCAGGTCTCGCGCCCGCGGGCGGAGCGGGCCCTGAGCGGAGGCGGACGAGGTCCACCAGAGCAGACCGAGGACGATCAAACGAATGGACGGCATCGGGGATCCTCGGCGTGATCGTGGAGCATGGGCCACACTTGGTTGCAGCGACCCGACCAGCGGTCGGTTTGAACGGGAGTCGGGTCGTCACCCGCGGTTGGGGCCTCAACCCTCTGGCGCGTCATCAGTTGCGGAACCGCAGGCCGGGATCGAACGGACCGGGCACACCGCTTGCTTTTCAGTCCGTCGGGTGGCGATTCGTCGCCACCCTCCTTCCCGGTTCGAATCCTGCTCCCCCCAGGACCGAACCATATCCCCGAGCGAGGCGTCGGATCTCCCCCGATCCGGCGCTTCGTTCTTTTCGGCCCTACGGCAGCAGCACGACCTTCCCGTACGCTCCCGGCGTCATCACCGCATCGTGAGCCCGGGCGGCCTCGGCAAAGGGCCATTCCTGCCCGATGACCGGCACCAGAACCCCGCTCTCCAAGCCGCCGACGAGGTCCTGGTAGATCCCAGCCAGTTCCGCCTGGGTCGCGTTCCAGAGGGTCAAGCCGAGGACCGCGGCGTCCCGCGACATGATCTTCCGGGGGTCGATCTCGATCCGCCCCCGATTCCCGATCACGACGATCCGGCCCCCCGGCGCGATGATGTCGAGGTCCTGGTCGAGATTGACGTTGGCCAGCATCTCGAGGATGATGTCGGGCCCGCGGCCCTGATCCGCCGCGGCCTTGATCTGATCGAGATAGAGGGCCTCCTTGTGGCTGATCGCAAAGTGCGCCCCGTTGGCCCGGACCAGGTCGAGGCCCTGCGGGGTCCCGGCCGTTCCGATCACCCGGAGACCTTTCCACCGGGCCAACTGGAGCGCGGCGATCCCGACCCCGCCGCTGGCGCCATGGACCAACACGATCTCGCCGGGACGGGCCACCGCCCGTTGAAACAGGGCCCGGTACGCGGTCGCATAGGGCACCCCGAGGGCGGCGCCTTCCGCGAACCCGACGTTGGCCGGCAGGGAGAACAGCTTGTCCTCGTCGTGAACCGTAAACTCGGCCGCGGCGCCGTACGCCCGTCCCAGAGCGGTGCCGTGGAAGAAGACCCGGTCGCCGACTTTCCAGCGGGTTACGTCGGCACCCAGCGCCGAAATGGTGCCGGCGCCGTCCGAGCCCGGGATGTACGGCAACGCCGGCAGGACCCCGTAGCGGCCTGACCGGATGTAGGTATCCACGGGATTCACCCCCACCGCGTGGACCCGGACCTGCACCTGACCGGCACCCGGTTCCAGCGTGGGAACTTCCTCGACCGTCAACATCGATGGATCGCCGAACTGGTGAACCCGTATCGCGCGCATCCCGACCCTCCCCTAGCGGTTGCCCTGGCGGAGATAGGCGTCGCGATGGGCGATCCAATCATCCCGCCGAGGGCTGAACAGGTCCACGACCTTGGTATCGACGACGGCGGTCGCCCCGTGCGGGATGTTGGCCGGGATCCGGACCACCGAGCCCGCCGTCAGATCGAACGTGTCGGATCCCACCGTGAGCCGCAGGTGGCCGGATCGGACCCAGCTGAGCTGCTCCGCCTCGTGCTGATGAGAAGGAACGATGGCCCCCGCTCGGAGCAGGAATTCACAGAAGGTGGCCCGCTGGCCGGACACGTAGGTCCGGTCGATGTGTTCCGTGATGGCCTCGACCGGGACCTCGTCCCACCGATGGAGGGTGGCGGGATTGTCGCCGGAGGCCGGATTGTGGAGGCCGGCGGGCTGGGTCGGCGGCTTGGTGAAATACGAGTCGGTCCCGTCGAGCCAGTCGTACCGGATCGGGCTGAAGACGTCCATCTCATGAGTATCCTCGAGGGCCACCGCCTCGTGCGGAATCCCCGATGGGATGACCAGCAACTCGCCCGGCCCGACCACGATGGTCTCCCCGGAAATGATGAACTTGAGCGCCCCGGAGAAGGTGTATGAGAGCTGCTCGGCTTCGTGCGAGTGGAGCGGCACGACGCTCCCCTTCTTGAGCCGGATGTGGGCCGCCATCACCTTCTCCCCGGTGATGACCTGGCGGGAAATCAGATCGGTGACCGCCTCCTCGGGGAGGTCGTCCCACCGGAACAGTCGCACGGTCGTCAGGTCCATCGAGGACTCGTTTCGGGTTGAGGGTGACGGGATGAGAGACGTCCCGGGATACTACGCCGCGCACGCGGGGCGGGCAATTCGACCCGGCCGGCCCGGAGACTAACGCCGCCGCCGGACGGGCGGCACCCCGTCGCCCCCTTACACGGCCGTCCCGCCCGGCGGTATCATCCCTTGACTCCACCGCCAACGGCCTTCCTCGACCCGATGCTGACGCTCACTCTCGATGACTTCCGGGCCGCCAGGGCCCGAATCGCGCCCCACATCCACCACACGCCGCTGCTGACCTCGCGCCAGCTGTCGGAAGCCACCGGCTTCGACACCCGCCTCAAGGCGGAGCTGTTCCAGCGGGTCGGTTCCTACAAGTTCCGCGGCCCCCTCAACAAGTTCACTTTCCTGACCGACGAGGAGAAGCGGCGCGGGGTGGTCTGCTCTTCCGCAGGAAACCACGCCCAGGGCGTTGCCCTCGCCGCCAGGATTCACGGGATCCGGGCCGTCATCTGCATGGCCGAGAACGCCACCCCAGCCAAGATCGCCGCCACCAAGGCCTATGGGGGCGAAGTGGTCCTCCACGGGAAGATCTGGGACGAGGCCAACCAAAAGGCCCTCGAGCTGGTTCGAACCGAGGGACTGACCTACATCAGCCCGTTCGACGATCCCCAGCTGATCGCCGGCCAGGGCACCCTTGGCCTGGAAGTCGTGACGGACTGGCCCGACCTCGACGCCATCGTCGTCCCGATCGGCGGCGGGGGCCTGATTTCCGGGGTCTCCATGGCCGTCAAGAGCCACAACCCGAAAGTCCGGGTCATCGGGGTCGAGTCGTCCGACGGACCCGCGATGAAGGAGAGCCTCGCCGCCGGATCGGTCCAGACCATCGACTGCCGGACGATCATCGACGGGCTTCGGGTCAAACGGGTCGGCGACACGACCTTCTCGGTCTGTCAGCGCTTCGTCGACGAGATCGTCACCCTCCCGGACCGGGAGATCTTCGACGCCGTGGTCTGGATCATGGAGCGCTGCAAACTCGTGGTCGAAGGAGCGGCGGCCGCTCCGGTGGCCGCCTTGCTGCACGGGCTGATCCGGTTGCCGCCCGGCTCCCGGGTCGTCGCGGTGCTGAGCGGCGGCAACCTCAACCTGGATCAACTGCGAGGTCTCCGATGGAACTGAGCAACCGGCTCCGCCTGGCTGCCACCCTGGCAATGGCAGTGGCGCTCGGCCCGACCAGCGCCGCCGCGCAAGCCTACGACGTGGTCATCCTGAACGGCCGGATTGTCGACGGCACCGGAGCACCCTGGTACCGGGGCGACCTGGCCATCAAGGACGGTCGGATCGCCGCCATCGGACGGCTCCGCGCCGGCGACGGGCGGCGGGCCATCGACGCCGCTGGCAAAGTGGTGGCTCCCGGCTTCGTCGACATGATGGGCCAGACGGCGGCGCCCTTCCTCAAGGACCCCGCCAGCGCCTTCAACCTGATCTCCCAGGGCATCACCACGATCAACGCCGGCGAAGGCGCCAGCGATGCCCCTCTCGGCGACGCCGAGGCCCGCGAGCGTGGCTGGCGAACGATGCGCGAGTTCTTTGCCCGACTCGATCAGGCCGGCATGCCGATCAACATGGTCCAGACCGTCGGCCACACCCAGATCCGCGAAATCGTCATCGGTGATGTCGATCGGCAGGCCACCCCCA
This sequence comes from uncultured Gemmatimonadota bacterium, assembly GCA_902826755.1. Taxonomy (GTDB): domain Bacteria; phylum Gemmatimonadota; class Gemmatimonadetes; order Gemmatimonadales; family GWC2-71-9; genus SHZU01. Next base: position 33,223 of record CADEGB010000002.1, on the reverse strand, counting down.
CCGAACTCGACCGGATGCGGGGCATGGTGCGGGAGGCGATGGAAGCGGGCGCCATCGGCGTCTCGACGTCGCTGATCTACCCGCCTGCCATCTACGGATCGGAACAGGAAATCACCGAACTCACCAAAGTGGCGGGCGAATTCGGCGGCAGGTACTTCACCCACATGCGGAACGAGGGCGACCGGCTCCTCGAGGCAATCGACGAGGCGCTCAGAATCGGCGCCGCCGCCAACGCCCCGGTCCACATTTACCACCTCAAGACCGCCGGACAGGCCAACTGGCCCAAGATGGACCTTGCCCTGGCCCGGATCAAAGAAGCCCGCGGCCGGGGTCAACAGGTCGGCGTCGACGTCTACCCCTATATCAACAACGGACTGGGCATCCGGGCGCTGATTCATCCCCGCCACGCCGCCGAAGGGCAAGACGCCCTGATGAAGAAGCTGGCCGATCCCGCCGTCAGGGCCGAAATGCGACGCGAGATGGAGACCCTGGGCGGCTGGGAAAATTGGTTCGCGCACGCCGGCCGGGACTGGAACCGGATCGTGGTGGCCGGTCTCCGACTCCCCGCGTACACCAAGTACAACGGCGAGACCATCGGCGCCGTGGCCCGCGCCACCGGGAAGGACCCCTGGGATCTCTTCTTCGAGATCGCCCGGAGCGAGGCGTTCGCCATGCCCCAGAGCATGTCCGAAGCCAACAAGATCAAGGCGATGAAAGAGGAGTTCACCTCGTTCGACACCGACGCCGGACCGGCCGCCACCGGGTATGCCGTCCATCCCCGCGGGTTCGGCGCCTTCCCCCGAGTCCTGGCGCGGTACGTTCGAGAACTCGGGGCGCTCTCGCTCGAAGGTGCCATCCACCGGATGACCGCGGTCGCCGCCAATGAGGTGATGGCCTACGACCGGGGCCGCCTTGCCCCCGGCCTGGCTGCCGACGTCGTCATCCTCGATCCCGGCACCGTGCGGGACCGGGCCACCTTCGCCGAACCGATGCTCGCGTCGGAGGGCATCGAGTTCGTCCTGGTCAACGGTCAGGTCGTGTTCGAGGGTGGCAAGTACACCGGCGCCCGACCGGGTCGGGTCCTCCGCGGACCGGGATACCGGCCCTGAGCATCGGAGGATCCATGCCGTTGAGCCGTCGTCGCTTCCTCGCCACCTCAACCGCCGCCGCGGCCGCCGTCGGCCTGCCGCCTGGCCTCCGGGCCGAGTTCATCGAGCCCCGACGCCGGTCGGCCCGACCCTACCTCGACCTGGCACTCCGAACCGCCCGATGGATCGGTCGGAGTGCCCAGGAGGTTGGCCCGGCGCTCCGCTACCCGGCGGACCCCCTCAAGCCTGATTCGGTCGGACTCGACCTCTACAACGGGATGCCGGGTGTCGTGACCTTCCACGCCGCGTTGTTCGCGGCCACCGGGGACGTGGCCTGGCTCACGGCGGCCAAGCGTGGCGCAGACTACCTCATCGACCAGATCGAGGCTGGATCAGACCAACTCGGCGCCGGCCTGTACACCGGGCTGGCCGGCCTCGGGTACACCCTGGCGGCCGTCGAATCGGTCGGCGGCGGCGATCGGTACGGCGCCGCGTTGCAACGGGCCAACGAGCGGCTGGCGGGGATGGCGCGCACCGTCGGTGACGGGGTCGAGTGGTCGGACTCGAACGACATCATCAGCGGCACGGCCGGCATCGGCCTCTATCTCCTCGAGACGGCGCGCCACTGGAAGGACCCCAACCTGACCGAACTGGCGGCGCGGGCCGGCCGCCGGCTCCTTGCCACGGCCGAACCGGCCGAGGGCGGCCGGATGTGGTTTCCAGCGGCCTCGTTCCGGCGCAACTACCCGAACTTCTCCCACGGAACGAGTGGGGTCGGCTATTTCCTCGCTACGCTCCACCAGGTCACCCAGGACCCTGCGTTCCTGGCCGGCGCTCTCGACGCGGCCCGGTACCTCGATCGGATCGCCACCCGGCGCGCCGGCGCCACCACCATCTTCCACCAAAGCGGCGGTGGCGAGGGCCGGTTCTACCTGAGCTGGTGCCACGGGCCCGTGGGGACGGCCCGGTTGTTCTTCCGCCTCCACCAGATCACCGGGCAGCCTGCCTGGCGCGACTGGGTCGATTCTCTGACCCGCGGCGTCTTCGAAAGCGGAGTGCCCGAGCAACGGACCGAAGGGTACTGGAACAACATCAGCCAGTGCTGCGGCCACGTGGGAATCGGGCAGTACTGCATCGACCTGGCCCGCTATCACCGAACCGAGGCCACCCGGAGCATCCAGGCCAGGATCGTCGCCGACCTGACCCGCCGGGCCACCGACGACGACCAGGGCCTCCGGTGGACTCAGGCGGAGAACCGGACCCAGCCGGAGAACCTCGTGGCGCAGACCGGGTTCATGCAGGGCGCGGCCGGAGTCGGGACGTTCTTCCTCCAACTCGACGCCCTCGAGCGCGGCGAGGCCTGGCGGCTCCCCCTGCCTGATACCCCATTCGTCGGCTGAGCCCGGAAGGCCCGTCCCCCACCAACAACACGACGGGGCGCCTCGATCGAGGCGCCCCGTCGGGCTTTCGGAGGGCGGTCAGACGAGGTTCACTTGGGGAGCAGGACGGTGTCGATCACGTGGATGACACCGTTGGATGCCTTGATGTCGGCCTTGACCACGGTAGCCGCGCCGACGGACACCGTGCCGCCCTTGACCGAAATGGGCAAGTCCTGGCCGTTGACCGTCTTGGCGCTCTTGAGCCCAACCACCTTGTCCGAACCGACCGCGCCGGACACGACATGGTAGGTGAGGATTGCGGTCAGCTTGGCCTTGTCCTTGAGAAGGGCCTCCAGGGTACCCGCCCGTAGCTTGGCAAACG
>CADEGB010000002.1:0-30364 GCA_902826755.1 uncultured Gemmatimonadota bacterium | reverse complement strand
GCTTCGTCGGTTGGGGCGAACACGGTGAAGGGGCCAGCCCCTTTGAGGGTCTCAACCAGGCCAGCGGCCTCGAGCGCCTTGACCAGAGTCTTGAAGCTGCCAGCGCCGACAGCCACGTCGACGATGGTGTTCCCGGCATGACCAGTGGCCCCGTGATTTTGCGCCACGGCCGAGGCGAGCGGGGACACGGCGAGCATGATTCCGAAGAAAATGCGGCGTACCATGATCCAACCTCCAACAAGTTGTACGGTTTGTGTACTGCAATACTGAACCGATTATACTGGACCGTACTGGTTTTGTCAACATTTTAGGATACTGTTAGCTTGACATAACCTATACAAAGTGGATCATTAGGTATGCTCGATACCAACACCCCGGTCTACCCGGTCCGAATCGTCCTCCGACGAACCGGTTTGACCGCCGAATTGCTGCGGGCCTGGGAACGGCGCTACGGCGTCGTGGCGCCGGGCCGGACCGATGGCGGCCAGCGCCTGTACTCGGAAGCCGACGTGATTCGGCTCTCTCTGCTCCGCCGCGCCACCCAGTACGGGCATTCGATCGGACGGATTGCCGAGTTGTCGGACCAGGAGCTCGACGCTCTGTTGGTGGATGCCCCGGCCGCCCCGGCGCGGCCCGGCCCATCAGCGGACGGACAGCTCGGCGTTGGCACGCGGCGAGCATGTCTCGAGGCAATTCAGTGGATGGATGGGGCCGCCCTCGACGCCGCGCTCCGGCGGGCCGCGGTGGCGCTGGGCCCGGTGCAGTTCGCGGAACAGGTGGTGGCACCCCTGGTGCGGGAAATCGGAGAGCTGTGGCATGCCGGCCGGCTCCGGATCGTGCAGGAGCACCTGGCCACCAGCACTATCAGGCAGGTGTTGAGTGGAATCCTGGCTTTCGCGCCCGCTGGCGACGACGCCCCGGTCTTCGTTGCCGCCACGACTACCGGCCAGCGGCACGAACTCGGGGCGATGATGGCAGCAGCGGTTGCGGCCGCCCAGGGATGGCGGGCCGTCTACCTCGGCCCCGACCTACCCGGCGAAGAGATTGGGATCGCCGCGGCACGGCTCCATGCCGGAGCGATCGGCTTGAGTCTCGTGTTCCCAACCGAGGACGCCGTGATCGACCGCGATCTGGCTGATCTGGCCGAGGCGATTGGTCGCTCGATTCCGGTGTACGTCGGCGGCGAGGGTACCACCCAGCGCGGGCCCCAACTTGCCGGGCACGGATTCACCGTCATTCCCTCCCTGACGGATCTGGGCCAGCGGCTGGCCCGGACCTGACCCTCCGCCGGCCGCCGGTCCCCTCGAAGATCAGGGGACTGGCGGCTTGAGGTGTTTTTCCCACCATTCGAGATAGCGGGAGATAATGTCCACCCGCTGACTCGGCGCGCTCGGCCCGTGGAACATCCCAGGGTAGACCACCAGTTTCGTGTCGATGCCGTTGCTCTTGAGGGCCTGGTACATCTGCTCCGAGCCGATGATCGGGACGTTGAAGTCCTTCTCGCCGCCCATGAACAACGTTGGTGTCGTGATCCGATGGGCCTGGAAGAACGGATAGGAGACTTTCATCCAAGCTTCCGGGTTTTTCCACGGCGCGCCGAGTTCCTGCTCGTACTGGTACACGTACTGGTCGCTCCCGTACATCGACAGCTGGAGGGCACTACCCGCCCCGCTGACCCCCGCCTTGAACCGGCTGTCGGTCGCGATCGTGTAGTCGGTGAGGATCCCGCCGTAGCTCCAGCCACCCAGCACCAGGCGGGCCGGGTCGGCGATCCCCCGCGCGATGACTTCGTCGACCGCGCCGAGGAGGTCAATCACCTCCTTGTTGCCCCAGTCGGCGAAGATCGCCTTGCTGAACGCCTCGCCCCGTCCCGAGCTGCCTCGGTAGTTGGGCGCCAGGACCGCGTAACCCTTGGCCGCAAAAGCGCGGCGCATCAGGTCAAAATCATGCCCATCCTGACCGAATGGTCCCCCGTGGATGTGGAGCGCGAGGGGAAGCTTCTGGCCCGGCTGGTAGTCGGGTGGGAGGTACAGCATGCTGCCCACCTGCGTGCCGTCACGGCTTTTCGAGTCGATCCGCTGGACCGTCCCGAGGTCGAGGGCGGCCATCAGTGAGTCGTTGTGACGGGAGAGCCGGCGGAAAACCCCATTCTCGAACGCCACGACTTCATAGGGCTCGGTGTCGCTGGTCCGCGCGGCGGCCACCTTGGCGCCCACCACCGACACGCCGTTGACCCCATGGGGGCCGTTGCTCAATCGCTCGATCGCACCGGTGGCGACGTTCACCCGGGCCAGGGGCGCGGTCCGATCGTCCTCGTAGACGAAGTAGATGAACCGACCATCCGAGGACCAGATCGGGTCACCGGCGTTCCGATCGAGCGTCTCGGTCAGGATCCGCGGTTCCCCTCCGCCCGAGGGGATGATGGTCACCCTCGGGTTGCCGTAGGCCCAGTACTTCGGGTCGCCCCCACGCAGGTAGACGATCCACTTGCCGTCGGGGCTGTAGCTGGGCCGGCCCGATCCCCGACCCCCGTCGTTGCCGACGAAGGTCGTGAGCACCCGCGGCTCCGCTCCCACCCGGGCCTCCACCACGTAGATGTCCCAGTTGTCGTTCCGATCGCTTCCTGGCGCGCGCTTGCTGGTGAAGACGATCTCCTTCCCATCCGGTGCCCAACTCGGCCCCGCGTCGTCGAAGTCGCCGTGGGTGAGCTGCTCGAGTTTCCGGGTGGACAGGTCGAACAGGTACAGGTGATCCCGGCGCCGGTTCAGGTAGCCGACGTAGTCCCGCTTGAAGTCCCAGCGGTCGATCTCGAGGGCCTTCGGGGTCTTCTTCTCATCGGCCTTGCTGCTGTCCGGATCGGACTCCTGCATCACGAACACGAGCCGCTTGCCGTCCGGCGCCCACGCGTAGTCGTCGATGCCGCTCTTGACATCCGTCACCTTTTCCGCCTCGCCACCGAGCCGGTCGAGGAGCCACAGCTGGGCTCCCTTCTCGCTATCGCCTCGGGAGCTGAGGAAGGCCAGGTAGCGGTTGTCCGGACTCCACCGGGGACTCGACTCGCCGTCCGGGCTGGACGTGAGCCGGACCGTCCGGGCACCGTCCCAGCTGACCATGTAGAGATCCGTGTTCCGCTTGTCCTTCGCGGAGTCCGGTGTGGTGACCGAATAGACCACCCACTGACCGTCCGGGGAAATGAGCGGCGTCCCGACGTCCTTGATCCGGTAGACATCGCTCGCCACGATCCGCCGTTTGGCCGGCGCCTGCGCCCCGACCAAGGTGGGGATGCCGAGGACCAGCAGCAGCGCCAGGAGTCTCATACTCGATTGGCCTTGAGTTCGCGAAGTGAATAGAACGTGCCCCGCCACTGGATCCCGCCGTCGCGAAGATTGAGGAGCATGGTGCGCCAGAGAATGTACACGAACAACACCACCACGACGGGATACAGCAGCGCCACCAGGGGTGTCACCCGCATGACCCGGCCGAGGATCGCGAACACGGCCAGCGCGACCCCGATCTGGAGGGCAAACAGGACGCGGGCCGGGCCGTCGCTGAATCCCACCAGCGCCAGCGGTGAGAGCGTGATCAACTGGGCCAGCCCACCGGCCACCGAGAACGCGACGTTGTACTCGACCCCGGCGAACATGTTCTTCTCGAACCCGCGCACCATCTCGCCAAGCGAATGGTACCACTCCACCGAGACCGCGCCGCTCCCGTCGACCGCCTCGGCACGAAACCCGCCGCGCTTGAGGATCTTACCGAGCTTCATGTCGTCGTCGGGGCGGAGCCGGATCGGGTCGTGCCCGCCCACCGCCAGGTAGGCCGACCGCCGAACCAGGTTGAAGGCGCCGACGCCCACGAAGAACCAGCTCTTCGGATCCGCCGCCTTCCACGGCTTGGCAAAGCTGAGGAACGCGAACATGAACTGGACCCCGAAGGCCTTGAGCAGGAGTCCCGGCAGGATCAGGGTCGGCGCGGCGGCGAGGTGATCCACCCGCCGCTCGACCACCCGGCGGACCGCCCGGCTCAGCGTGTCCGGGGCCAGGTGAATATCGGCGTCGGTGAACAGGAGCCATTCGCCTGACGCCCGCTGGGCGCCGAGATGCAGCGCGTGGTTCTTGCCCAACCAGCCCGAGGGAAGCTCGGTGACGTGCACCACCGAGAGCCGGGGGTCTTCGGCGGCCATGCGATCGAGGATGGCGCCGGTCCGGTCGGTCGAGCGATCGTCGACCACCACCAGCTCGAGATCGGGATAGCGCTGCTGGAGCATCGAGCGGACGGCGGGTTCGATTCCCCGTTCCTCGTCGCGGGCCGCCACCACGATGGAGACGCGCGGCGGCGAACCATCCCGCCATGGCGGCAGCGCCTCCAGCCGCGCCACCAGACGGTTGCCGAGAATGACCTCCAGACCGGCCAGGACGGACACCGCGAGCAGCATACCGGCAAACCAGATCACGGGAATCTCGCCTAACGGCCGAGGTAGACCGTTCCCGCCTTCATGACGAAGCGGACCCGCTCGAGGGCGCCGAAATCGCGTTCGAGATCGCCCTCGACCGCGATCACGTCGGCCCGGGCCCCGGGTTTGAGGACCCCGAGCCGGTGCTCCATGCCAAGGAGCCGGGCATCGTTGATGGTGGCGGCCTGGAGCACCTGCGCGGGCGTCAGGCCAGCCTGGTGATAGGCAAACAGGACCCGCCGGGCCGCGGGACCCTGGGCCCGCTTGAGGTCGAGGTAGTTGTCCGAACCGGCAGCAATGGTGACCCCCGCCTTGACCGCCCGGCGGAGTCGATCGCGACCTCCGGCCAGGTAGCGGGCCACCTGGTCGGCGGCGGGGGCCGGCTGCCCGGGGTTGGCAAGGCTGAGATACTGAATGATCGAGACGCTGTCGATGTCGGTCGGGACCATCGCCACGCCGTTCCTGGCCATCAGCGCCAGGGTCGAATCGGCCACTTGATACGCGTGTTCGATCGAGTGGACGCCAGCGAGCGCCGCGCGATAGACGGCGGCGTCGCTGGTGGCATGGGCCGCGACCCGGACGCCGTGCATGGCCGCCGCGCCAACGATGGCCCGCATCTCCTCGACCGTCAGGTACCCGGCGTTGGGCGTGTTGTTCGAAAAGATCTTGATGACGTTGGCGCCCATCGTGACGTTCTCGCGCACCGCGTCGGCCGCCTCGGCGGGATTGCGGACGATCCGGTACTCATCGGCCGCCAACGACTCGTAGCCCGGCTTGAGGCCCGGGAACTGCCCGCCCACCGGACTCAAGCCCGGCCCCGACACCCACATCCGCGGTCCGTCGACGCTGCCATCCTCGATGGCGGCGCGGAGCGCCACGTCGCCGAACCGGCCGCTGTTGCCGAGGTCCCGCACCGTGGTGATCCCCGCGGCCAGGAACGTCCGGGCACGCGCCGCGCCGTGGAGCGCCCGGAGCGGAAGCCCTTCGTTCACCAGGGCCTTGATCCCCTCCATCGTCAGCCCGCCAGTGACACCCTCGAGATAGAGAAGGTGGGTATGGGCGTCGATCAGGCCAGGCAGCACCGTTCGGTTGGACAGGTCGATGATCCGGGCACCGGTCGGCCGGTCGACCTTCTCCGCCACGGCCACGATCCCGCCGTTGCGGATCAGGATCTCGCGCGGGCCGAGAAAGGCGCCGGCCTCGCTGTCGAAGAGGCGGCCGGCCCGGATCACCGTCGGCATGGTATCGGCCGGCGTCTGGGCCGTCAGCGTCCCCGCCACCATCAGGCCAACCACGCTGACCACGATCTGCTTCATCCGCATCGACAGCCTCGTCTCAGGTCCGAAAGATCTTCCCGGGGTTCATGAGCCCCTCCGGGTCGAGCACGCTCTTGATCGAGCGCATCACCCCTACCGCCTCGCCATGCTCCTTGAGCAGCGAATCCTGCTTCCCGAGCCCGATGCCATGTTCGCCGGTACAGGTCCCGCCCATGGCAATGGCCCGCTCCACCATTCGGTCGTTGAGTCGCTTGCCTTCGGCAATCTCGGCCGGGGCGTTCGGATCGACCAGATAGGCCACGTGATAGTTCCCGTCGCCGACGTGGCCGAGGATGGCGGCCATGATGTTCGATTGGAGGGCGTCTCGCTTGGTTTCGAGAATCGACTCCGCCAGCCGCGAGATCGGCACGCAGACATCGGTGATCATGGCCCGGGCACCGGGCCGGAGCGAGAGCCCGGCAAAGTAGGCCTCGTGCCGAGCCTTCCAGAGGCGGGCCCGAGCCCCCTCGTCGGTGGCCCACTCGAAACCGGCCCCGCCGTGCTGGAGCGCCAGTTCCTTTACCAGCTCGGCATCCTCGGCCACTCCGCGCTCGGACCCGCCGTGAAATTCGAAGAAGAGGGTCGGCACCGCGCGGTACGGCAAGCCGGCTTGCTTGGCCACCGCGTCCATGAACAGTTCGTCGAGCAACTCGATCCGCGCCACCGGGACCCCGAGCTGAATCGTCTCGATGACCGTGGCCACGGCGCCCTCGAGCGTCTCGAAGGGACACACGGCCGCCGCCACCGCCGCCGGCACGCCGCTGAGCCGGAGCGTCACCTCGGTGATGATGCCGAGGGTGCCCTCGGACCCGACGAACAGCCGGGTCAGGTCGTAGCCGGCCGACGACTTCCGGGCCCGGCCGCCGGTTTTGATGATCCGCCCGTCCGCGAGCACCACGGTCAGGCCAAGGACATTCTCCCGCATCGTGCCATAACGAACGGCGGTGGTGCCCGACGCCCGGGTGGCCGTCATACCGCCGATGGTGGCGTCAGCGCCGGGATCGATGAAGAACGTGAGGCCGGTGCCTTTGAGTGCCTCGTTGAGCTGCTTCCGGGTCACCCCAGCCTCGACCGTGACGTCGAGATCCTCGGGAGAGATCCGAAGGACCGTGTCCATGCCCGACAGGTCCACCGTCACCCCGCCCTTGATCGCCGCCACGTGGCCCTCGAGCGAGGTGCCAGCGCCCCACGCCACCATCGGCGTCCGGTGTCGGGAGCAGAGCGCCGCGATCCGGCTCACTTCGTCGGTCGTCCTCGGAAATACCACCGCGTCGGGCGGAAACGACCCGGGGTAGGCCTCGCCCTGTCCGTGATGCTCCCGGATCGCGGCGGAAACCGTCACCCGGTCGCCCAGGAGCCGTTCGAGCTCGGAGTGGAGCGCCGGATCGAGCGACGTCGCGGTACCGGTCATGGTCACCGCTCCGCCACGGACACGTCGAGGTGAGAGGGATAGGCGGCCGAGCGATGCACCCGGTGGGTCGCCACCCGGTAGGCGGCGTCCTTGGCCTCAAAGATGTTCGGCACGAACGTCTGGGGATTGCGGTCGATCAACGGGAACCAGGTGCTCTGGACCTGGACCATGATCTTGTGCCCCTTCTTGAACGTATAGTCGGCCGAGTGAAGCCCGATGCGGTACGGGACGACCCGGCCGGGTACCAGGGGCGCGGGCCGCTCATAGCTCTTCAGAAACCGGCCGCGGAAGACGTCCCCCACCACCATCAACTGGTAGCCGCCGAGTCGGATATCGGCCGGATGATCCTCGGGGTAGACGTCGATCAGCTTGACGATCCAGTCCGCGTCGGTCCCGGTGGTCGAGGCAAACAGGTTGGCGACGATCTTCCCGGAAAGGGTCACGTCGTCCGCCAACGGGTCGGTCTCGAAGGTGAGCACGTCCGGCCGCAGGTGCGCGTGGCGCTGATCATCCACCTGCCAGATCGGCCAGGTCGACACGGGCGACCCACCATAGAGGGGCACGATCGGCCGGGCGCGATAGGGAACCGGGCGGGCGGGATCGGAGACGAAGCTCTCGACACCCGCGCCGGTCGGCTTGGTCCACGCGAGCTTGCCATTGGGATGGAAGTACAATTGGCGTCGGCTCACGCCAGCCTTGGGCGGCCACGCGGCGTGCCGCTGCCAGGCGTTGCTCCCAGGGCGGAACGTCAGCGCTTCCGGCAGGTCGAGCCGGCCCTCGTCCTTGAGCCAGTGCGCGAACCAGCGCGCCTCGACCGAATCCCGGAAGAACACGCTCGTCTCGGCTCCGAAGGAAATTGGTCCGAGCTTCGCGCCATCGCCCCGGGCCCAGCCGCCATGATTCCACGGGCCGACGACCAGATAGTTGAGTCCCTTGGTGTCGAGCGATTCCATCTTCTCGTAGATGGTCATCGGCCCGTAGAAGTCCTCCTGGTCCCACCATCCGGCCACCGTCAGCGTCGGCACCGTCACCTTGGTCACATGCCGGATCACCTTTCGGGCCTTCCAATACTCGTCGAAGGTGTGGTGACTCGTGAAGTCCGTCCAGGCCGGCTTGGCGCGGTGGAAGTAGCGCGCGTCGACGTTGGCGAGGCCGCCAAGTCGAAGGAACCACTCATAAGTGTCGAGCCGGTCGAAGTCGAACGGGGTGAAGCGCTGCCCGTCCACCGCCGCGACGTATTCGAACCCGTAGCTCAGCCGGAACGCGCCGTTGTGGAAGAAGTCATCGCCCTGGAACATGTCGTCGGGCGAGGCCTGGGGCGACGCCGCCTTGAGCGCCGGGTGCGGGTCGAGCAGCGCCATCATCGTCGTCCAGCCGCCGTAGGAAATGCCTCGCATCCCGACTCGGCCGTTGCTGTTGGGCACATTCTTGGCGAGCCACTCGATGGCGTCCCACGCGTCGGTCGTTTCGTCGATGGCTTTGGCGTCCGCCGGGTTTCGGGTCGGGCGGATCATCGAGAAGGTGCCCTCGGAGCCGTACTTGCCCCGGAGATCCTGGCAGACGAACAGGTAGCGGGCCTGCGCCAGGGTCCCGGCACCGTCGATCACGGTTCGGCACTGTCCTTCGGCGTCGTACGGCGTCCGCTCGAGGATGATCGGCAACGGTCCGGTTTGATCGACCGGGCGCCAGATGACCGTGTGGAGCCGGACCCCGTCGCGCATCGCGATCATCGTGGTGGTGCGCTGGTAGCCGTTCGACACGTCCTGCGCGGCCAGCCGACCGACACTGACCGACACGACCACGGCGGCGGTGGCCAGCCGAAGGAACGAAGTACTCATGGGGTCACCACCGACAGCTCGAGATGGGAAGGATGGCGAGCCGAACGGAGCACCCGGTGGGTGGCCGCCACGAAGTCGGCGTCCCGGGCCAGGTAGATGTTCGGCACGAACTTCTGGGGATTGCGGTCGATCAACGGAAACCAGGTGCTCTGGACCTGGACCATGATCTTGTGACCCTTGAGAAAGGTGTAATCCGCGGCCAGAAGGCTCAGGGTGTAGGGCGTCACCTGGTTGGCCACCACGGGCTTCGGCCGTTCGTAGCCGTCCCGGTAGCGGCCCCGCAGCACGTCGCCGACGACCATCAGCTGGTAGCCGCCCATCATCGGGGCATCGGGCACTTTTTCCGGATAGACGTCGATCAGTTTGACGATCCAGTCGGCGTCGGTCCCGGTCGTGGCGGCGAACAGCCGCGCCAGCACCCGCCCCGAGATCGTGACGTCCTCGGTGAGCGGCTCGGTCTCGAAGCTGAGGACGTCCGGCCGGAGGTGCGCGTGCCTTTGGTCGTCCACCTGCCAGATCGACCAGGTCGACGGCACCTTGCCCCCGTAGAGTGGCGTGATCGGCCGCTTCCGGTACGGGACCGGCCGGGCTGGATCGGATCGGAAGCTGTCCGCCCCGTCTCCGGTTGGGCGCTCCCAGCCGAGTTTACCGTCCGGGTGGAAATAGAGTTGGCGGGTGGTGACCCCGGTCTTCGGCGGCCAGGCCGAATGCCGTTGCCACTGGTTGCTACCGGGCCGGAACGTCAGGGCCTCGGGTAGATCGAGCTTGCCCCGGTCCTTGAGCCAGTAGGCAAACCACGGCGTTTCGACGGTTTCCCGGTACCAGGCCGCCGTGTTGCTCCCGAACTTGATCGGTCCCAGACTGCTGCCCTGCCCGCCAGCCCAGCCGCCATGGTTCCAGGGTCCGATGACCAGGTGGTTGATGCCCCGGGTGTCGTTCTTTTCGAGCATGTCATAGAGCGTCAGCGGCCCGTAGAAGTCCTCCTGATCCCACCAGCCCGCCACCGTCAGGGTCGGCACCGTGACGGGCGTGTTGACGAAGTGGGTGCTGACCTTCCGTCGGCGCCAGAACTCGTCGAAATCGGGATGGGTGACGAAGTCGGTCCAGGTCGGGCGCTTGCCCTTGAAATAGAGGCGGTCGGCGTTGGCGAGGCCGCCCAACCGAAGAAACCACTCGTAAGTGTCGAAGCGATCGAACGAAAACGGCTCGCTCACCCGGCCGGCCTCGAGGTTGGCGACGAATTCGAACCCGTAGCTGAGGCGGAGGGCGCCGTTGTGGTGGAAGTCGTCGCCGAGGTACATGTCGTCGGGCGACGCCTGGGGCGAGGCGGCCTTGAGCGCCGGATGGGGATCGACCAACCCCATCATCGTCGTCCAGCCGCCGTACGAGATCCCGACCATCCCGACCCGACCGTTGTGACCAGGCACGTTGGCGAGGATCCAGTCGATGGTGTCGTTGGTGTCAGTGTTCTCGTCCACCTGCTCGCCGCGGGCCGGGTCGCGCGGGGGGCGGACCATCATGAACGTGCCCTCGGACGCGTATTTCCCTCGGAGATCCTGAAACACGAAGATGTAGCCGTCGTCGGCGAGAAGCTGGTAGCGACTCGCCAGCCGGGGCCCGATGTTCTTGGCGTTGTACGGCGTCCGTTCCATCAGGATCGGGAGCGGGCCTTGCGGGGCGGCCGGCGTGAAGATCTCGGTGTAGAGCCGGGTGCCGTCCCGCATCCGGAGCATCTCGGTGCGTTTGACGTAGTCGGGCCGAATGGCTTGCGCCACGAGCGAGCCGGCAAGCGCCGCGGCCAGGATTCCCGCGCGGATCACTGGATACAGAATTGTGTGCAGTGTCATCCCTCGAATCTCCGCGACGGGCCCGGGTTTGGCAATGCCCAGGAGCAGGCGACCGATGCGGAACCGACGCCTCCCGGTCGGCCAACGGCGCCGGCCGGGAGGGTCGTTATGTCCGGAGGAACGGTTAGGCGGGAACCACGAGGGCAATCTCGGCCCCTCGGGTCACGACCCCTCGACGGCCCAGTAACGGCGCCGTTTCGAGTGCCAGCCTCAGAATTCCTCTCGGTCGAACCGGACGAGCGCCACGACCAGGAAGAGCACGATGAACGCGGCCGTGGCCACCACCGGGATCCAGACCGGCATCGGGATCGGTTTCCAGAGCGCGATCGCGGCGGCGGCCCGGGTCAACTGCCAGGGCATCGCCAGGGAGACCCAGGCGGGGAGAAAATTCGGGAGGATGTTGCCCGCCACCCAGAACCCGAGCGCAATCCCCCCCACCGGCCCTCGGGACGAGAACAGGGTGCCGAGCATCAGCGTCAGGGCGATGTAGAAGGTCTGATGGAGCGCCGCGATCCCGAGCGCCTCGAGGAAGTACGCCGGCGTCGGCAGGGTCTTCCAGAACACCTGGCAGATCACGGTCGAGGCGATGGCCGGGATCACCAGCGACAGGATCAGGAAGCTCGCGGTGATCGCGACGAACTTGGTCAGCACGAAGGCCTGCCGGCTGGTCGGCTTGGTGAGGACCCAGGCCGCGGTGCCGGAGTTGCGCTCCCCGACGATGGCCCCCTGACTGACGAGCACGGCGCCGATCAGCCCGAAAAAGCGCCCACTTGGAAGAAGAGATCGATCGAATCCGCGAACCCCCGCTCCGGGGACTTCGCTTCGCTCCGGCCCTCGAACCCGATGATGAGGAGGAACCCGGTGATCACCACTTCCCAGAGGATCAGGTGAACCAGCCAGCGGCGGGTCCGCCACCACGAGGCGAGTTCCTTGTCGAGAAGGTTGCGGAAGCCGGTGGTCCAGCCGGAATTGCGGGTGGCGACGAGGCTCACTTGGTCCCCCCTTCGATCAGGTTCACGAAGACGTCCTCGAGCTGATACCGCCGCCGGCCGAACTGCCGGACCCGGATCGAGTCGTCCGCGAGAATCGTCCGGAGCAACGTGGCGTCGGCGGCTTCGTCGTCGCTGACCGCCACATGCCACTGGGTGGCGCCGTTGACGCCGGTCTCCTCGAGCGAATGGACCCACGGCAAGCCGGCCACCCGCCGCCGGGCTGACTCACTCGGGTTCGCCAGATCGACGACATAGGTGGTGTGACCGGTGCCGGCGAGCAGCTCGCCGATCGGCGCCTGGGCGATCAGCCGGCCACCGTTGAGGATCGCGACCGTGTCGCTGATCCGCTGGACGTCCTCGAGGATGTGGGTGGAGTAGAAGATCGTGGTATGGGAGCGAAGCTTGGCCATCACCTCGAGCACATCGCGCCGACCCATTGGGTCGAGCGACGCGGCGGGCTCGTCGAGAATCAGCAGATCCGGCTTGCTGATCTGCGCCTGGGCAAGCCCCAGCCGTTGCCGCTCGCCACCGGAGAACCCCTTGATGGGCCGGTCCGCCTTGTCGGCGAGGCCCACCAGCTCGAGGGTCTCGCCGACGTGACGCTCGAGCGCATCGCCGGCCGCGAAGAAGAACCGGGCGGTAAACCGTAGTGTCTGCCGCGCGGTCATGTAGTCGTAGTACCGGGGATCCTGAGCCAGATACCCGATTCGCCGCCGCACGTCGAGCGTTTCCCGCTCGGCGTCCAGCCCGAATAGCGTGGCGGAACCCGCGGTCGGGCGGGCCAGGCCAAGGAGCAGCTTGATCGTGGTGGTCTTGCCCGCGCCGTTGGGTCCGAGAAAACCGAAGATCGAGTTGCGACGCACCTCGAGGTCGAGACCCGAAAGGGCGGCGACCCCGCCGGGATACGCCTTGGACAGGCCGCGGGTTCTGATGACGAAATCGTCGGCATCGCGGGTCACGCGCGCCTCCTTGGACTGAATCGAACGTGGGCTGGAAACCGGGGGTCATACGCTGGAGCGGGACAATGGTTTCACCGTGGAACGACTTGCGCAAGTCCGCGATATATCTTGACGACTTCTGAAACATGTCGTACGATATGTCGTAAGACCTGATGAGTCGCACGCTGGTCGCACCACCTCACGGGCAGGTACCACATGGCTAAGCGCAATGATGACTGGGGTTTCGGAGACCTTTTCGGGTTCGCTTTCGACCCCTCCCGCTTCGAGTTCAGGTTTGGCGAGGGCAAGAACTGGGGCCGCCGTCGCCGTCAGATGTTCGAATCCGGGGAAGTCAAATTCGTGATCCTGCGGCTCCTGCGGGAAAAGCCCCGGCACGGCTACGAAGTGATCAAGGCCCTGGAGGAGCGACTGGGCGGCTGCTACACCCCGTCGGCCGGGACGGTCTACCCGACGCTCCAGCTGCTCGAAGACCAGGGCTACGTCCGATCCCTCGACGAGAACGGCAAGCGGGTCTACCACATCACCCCAGAGGGTGAGGCGTTCCTCGAGGCCAACCGGGACCTTCTGGACGACATCTTCGATCGGGTTCGGGACACCGTTCGGGACTTCGCGGGCGGCCACATGGCCGACCTGAATCACGCCTTCTCGCGCCTGGCCTCGTCGGTCTACCGGCGGGCGTGGCGGCGGGGACCGGACCACCCGTCGGTCCCCAAGGTCGTCGAGATCCTCAAACGGGCGGCAGCCGAAGTCGAGCAGGAGTGGGAGCGCGCCTAGCCTCGAACGGAGGGTCCACCCATGCGAGTCGAGATGGCGGCAATGTCCGGACTCTGGTCGGTTTTTCTGGTCGTCTTCGTCGTGGTCCCGATTGTCCAATGGTCGTTCCAATGGGGACGGCCCCGGTTCCGCGGCCGCGGCCGTGGTTGGCAGGGCCGCTGGTGGGGCGACTCGGATGACGACGGCGAATCGCGGCTCGCCCGGCGGGATGTCGAGGCCCTCCGAGCCGAACTCGACGCCCGCCTCGGCGACATCGACCTCCTCCATGGCCGAGTGGCGGAATTGGAGAACCGGCTCGACTTCACCGAGCGCCTGCTGGCCAACCGCGAGTCCAGCTCGGCGTCGACGCCGAGGGCCGACTAGGCCCCGGCGCCCGCTGGCCCGAGCGACCGATCCCCGTTAGCGTTCCGATCCCTCGAACCCCGCCTCGACCGGTGACCACGTCCTCAGCCGCTGTTTCCATTCGAGGCCTCCAGAAACGGTACGGCGACGTCGTCGCCGTGGCTGGGCTCGACCTGGAGGTGGCCCGCGGCGAGTGCTTCGGCCTCCTCGGACCCAACGGCGCCGGGAAGACGACCACGATCGAGATCTGCGAAGGACTCAACGAGCCCGACGCGGGTGAGGTCCGGATTCTCGGCATGACCCACCGGACCGACGCCGATCGGATCCGGGCCTCGATCGGGATTTCCCTCCAGGAAACCCAGCTCACGGAAAAGCTCACGGTGGAAGAAACCGTCCGGCTGTTCCGGAGCTTCTATCCGCGGCGACGACCGGTCGAAGACGCCATCGCGGCCGTCCAGCTGGAGGAGAAGCGGACCGCCCGGGTCGGCCAACTCTCCGGCGGTCAGAAACAGCGACTGGCCCTGGCCTGCGCCCTGGTGGGCGACCCGGAGTTGTTCTTCCTCGACGAGCCGACGACCGGACTCGATCCGCAGTCCCGCCGCCAGTTGTGGGAGTTGATCGAGGGGTTCAAGCAGCAGGGCCGGACCGTCGTGCTCACGACCCACTACATGGACGAGGCCGAGCAACTCTGCGACCGGGTAGCGATCGTCGACCATGGCCGGATCATCGCGTCGGGGACGCCCCGACACCTGATCGCGATGCTCGGCAGCGAACACGTGATCGACTTCGGCCTCGAGGGCAACGCCATCACCGACGCCGAGCTGGCGGCACTTCCCGGGGTCACCGCCGTCCGGCGGCACGATGGTCGCCATCTCCTCGACGCGAGCCAGATCCACCAGACCATCCCCGCGCTCCTGGCCCTATTGGAACGGAACCAGGCGGCCTTCACCGACCTCACGCCCCACACGGCCACCCTCGAGGACGTGTTCGTCCATCTCACCGGAAGGCATCTGCGCGATGGCTGACGGCGGCTGGCGGGATCGGGCGATCGTCCAACTGACGCTGGCGCGGTACCGGGAATTCTACCGGGAGCCCGAAGCGCTGTTCTGGACCTTCATCTTCCCGATCCTGATGGCCGCGGGCCTGGCGCTGGCCTTCCGAAGCAAGCCACCGGAAGTCCTCAAGGTGGGGGTGGTGACCGGACCCGGGTCGGTCGAGATGGTGGCCAACCTGCGGAAGAACGCCCAGCTCGACGTCCGGGCCATCGACGATACCGCCGCCGACCGGGAGCTTCGAACCGGCAAGGTGGCGCTGCTGGTGGTGGCCAATCCGGGCGGGCCGGTCGAATTCCGATTCGACGACACTCGCCCCGAAGGATCATCCGCCCGCCGCATGGTCGATGACGTGCTCCAGCGGGCCGCGGGACGACAGGACCCCGTGGCGGTCCGGGAATCCCTGGTTCGCGAGCCGGGGTCCCGGTACATCGACTTCCTGATTCCCGGCCTTCTCGGGATGAACCTGATGGCCAGCAGCATGTGGGGCATCGGCTTTTCAGTGGTCGATCAACGCCGGAAGAAGCTCCTCAAGCGGTTCGTGGCCACCCCGATGTCGCGGACGGAGTACCTGGCTTCGTTCGTGCTGGCTCGGCTGACGCTGCTGATTCTCGAGGTCACTACGTTGGTCGGCGTGGGCGTTGGACTGTTCGGGGTCCCGTTGCGCGGGTCGATCGCGGCCGTCGGGTTGGTGTCGCTCGTGGGCGCGATGTCGTTCGGCGGACTCGGCCTGCTGATCGCGGCGCGCCCGAAGACGATCGAGGCCGCCTCCGGGATGATGAACCTGGCGATGCTCCCGATGTGGGTGTTCTCGGGCGTGTTCTTCTCGGTCGGGAACTTTCCCGACGCGATGCAGCCGTTCATCCGGGCGCTGCCGCTCACCGCCGTCAACGACGCCCTCCGCGCCACGATGCTCGAGGGCGCCACCCTCCCGGAGCTGGCTCCCGAGTTTCTCGTCATGGCCCTCTGGCTGGTCGTTTCGTTTTCGGTGGCCCTCAAGATCTTCCGCTGGAAATAGACGTCGTCGGGATTGCCTGACACGGTCGCGGGGTTGATCGGCCCCTTCCCGCGTCTCTCACCAGCCCTTCACGAACCGCCGGCTATGGTGCCTTCAGCAAGGAGGCTTCATGTCACACGCGCGGTGGTGGTTCCCGGTTCTGATGGCGGCCCTCGGATGCCAGGCTCCCGGCATGCCGATTCCGGTGCGCGGCTCGATCGATCCCTTGGTTGGCGACTGGGCGGGCGAATACGTGAGCCCCGAGACCGGCCGGACCGGTTCCATCGTCTTTTCCCTCGTGGCGGGACGGGACACCGCCTCCGGCGACGTGCTGATGATTCCGTCGAATCCCGATTTTCCACCCACGGTGGCCAGGTCGGACGACCCCCAGCAGCGGGCGCCCCGGGTGCTCAAGATCAGCTTCGTGCGCTGCGAAGGAAACGAGGTCAGCGGGTGGCTCGATCCATATCCCGACCCCGATACCGGGGAAAAGACGTCGACCACCTTCGAGGGCGTGATCAAGGGTGACAAGCTCGAGGGCCGATTCGTCTCGTACCTCGAGCTGTCGGGAAAACGTCGGACGGGTACCTGGACGGTCAGCCGAAAGAAGGCGGCCGACTGACCACCGGCTTCAACCGCGCCGAACCGACACGCCGCCGTTGGTGGTCATCACCCTGACCTTGGGCCCCCCGTCGCCCAGGGTCGTGGTGATCCGGCGGCTGAGCCGCCCCCGGACCTCGACTGGAAAATCGAACTCGAGCCCGCCGTTGACGGTGCCAGTTTCGAGGACCGCGGAGTAGCGATCGGGAATCGACAGCTCGACGCCGCCATTGACCGTCTGGACATCCAGCCCCGCCCCTTCCCACCGACGGCCCTCTAACCCGACATCGACGCCACCGTTCTGGGTTTCGGCGCGGACGTCGCCCGCGAGTCCGTTCAGCGTAAGCCCGCCGTTGACGGTGGCCAGATCCATGTCGCCCCGCACGTCGGCCACGTCGATCCCGCCGTTCTGGGCCCGGAGGTAGAGATCGGAGTTGCGCGGTACCCGCAACTCGAAGCTCACCCACCAGGACTCCCGGTTCGAGGTCCGGGGTCCTTCGGCGCTGATCTTGGTCCCGTCGATCACGAGTTCCACCGCCTGGCCGAGTTCCTCGGCCCGGGCTTCGGAACGGGCCCGGGCACTGATCTTGGCCCGCAGTTGGATTTCGGAGCGATCCCAGCCGACAACCGAAACCCCTCCGTTCGGATGGGCGTTGACCCGGATGACGCCCCCCGGCCGGAGGGTCCGCTCGGCGATGGTGCAATAGCGTTCGCCCCACCCGTCGTCCCGATCGTCGTCACACCGCATCTGGCGGCCCTGGGCGGCGAGCTGGATTCCGGTCAGGGCCATCATTGCCAACGGGGCAAGCGCACGGGTCAACATCGGGGGTCTCCTCTGGTTGGGCATCGAAACCGGCCGGCGGACCATTAGACGGAGCGGCGCCCGAAAGAGTTGCGCCGACTAGAGGCGGAAGTTGTAGCTCAGCTTGGTGAAAAACCCGTCGCCCCGGCGGCTCAGCCGATCGAAGGCAAAGGGCCGGTCCTCGGCCAGAACGGACCCGTATCCCGCAAAGAAGACGGTGCCAGGTGTCGGCTGATACGACACCAACCAGTCGAAGCGGGCGTCGTTGGTCCGATTGGCCAACGCAAGATCTCGCTTGAAGATCCCGTCCGCCCGATCGCGGATCAGAATGGGCGCGTTGGTCCGGCCGTCATCTTTCAAGTCGGCCGTCCGATTGGCGGCGTACTCGCCGACCACCCGGAGAAAGAGGGCCCGGGACACCTGGTACTCCACCTTGAGACGAGGGAGCCAGGTGTCGCCGACGATCTGCCCGTCGGTCTTGCGGCGGTAGCTGCGGAACCCGAGGCTCCCTTCGGACCGGAGCTTGTCGGTGGGGCGGAAGGCGAGGTTGGCCCGGCCAACCCAGATGGTGGCCCTCGACCATTCGAAGAAGTTCTCGTCCTGACCGTAAATCACGAACCCCGAGAGCTCGAAGCCGTGGAGCTGAGGCGAATCGATGTTGAGGCTGAGGTCGACGTTGGGCAGGTCTGGCAGGGGCCGGGCGGTGTACGGGATCGTGTCCACGCCGCCGGCCCGCGGCACGGCCACCGCGTAGTCGGCGTAGAGCGATGGATCGACCGACAACGCCTCGAAGAAGACGGACAACGACACGTTCCATCCGCCTCGGAAGGTCCAGTTGGTGCTGGGGTGGAACTTCCGTTCGAGACTCTTCCGCCCGGCAAAGAGATCGTCGTAGCTCCAGAGGAGATCCATGTTGAGCGACCCCGTGAACCGCTCGACGAACGCCCCGCGGCCACCGTAGGTCGTGAATGAGGGGCGGAAGCCGATCTGGGCCAGATTCCCCCGGTTGATGAAGCCGCTCTGGGCCCGAAACTCGGGGTCGATGCCGCGAAAGGTGAACTGCCAGCCGAGCTGTCGGCCGGTCCGGGAGAATCCGAGCGACCACCAGGGCGCGGTGCTGGTGCCATTGGCCGAGCGGGTCCGGGACAGCGCCCCGGCGGCGGTCACGCTGTAGACGCCACCGAAGACGAGTCGGGTGTCGACCTGGCCGACCCGGTTGAAGTCGTCACCGTCGATCCGATCGGTGTAGGCAAAGCCGAGGCGCGACTGCCGGCCGAGGTCGCGTTGGACCCGAAGCAGGTTGTAGATGGGATGATGTCCGGAGGCTCCGGCGGCCTCGTCGTCGACCGCGGAGAGAAACCCAACGTTCCAGCCGCGGCTCCGCCCGGTCAGCTTGGCGGCGGCAACGGGAGCGGCCACCCGCCGGGTGTAGATCAGGTTGTTGGGCGTGGCGAAGTACTCGATGCCGTCGAGAAAGAACGGTCGCTTTTCCTGAAAAAAGACGGCGCTTCGCGGGTCGATGATCAGGGGGGCGGCATCCGCTTCGACCTGGGAGAAGTCCGGCTTGACCGTTCCGTTGACGGTCACGTCGGTGGTGACGCCCCACCGGACGTTCCCTCCGAATTCGGGCGCTCCGCCACCGTACTCCCAGTCATCGGCCGGGGTACGTGCGCCCGCCACGGACGAGGTCACGATCGGATTGAGTTCAAGCACCAGGCCGCGGCGAATGCCGGTCAGCCCGGAGAGCGTACCAGCCTGGTCGAGAAACGAGGCGGCCGCTCGGCGAGCGGGGGCCCAACTGTCTTCCCGGCCCGAGGCGGCGCTCTTCCGGATGACGTGGAGGCTCCAATCCTGGGGATCAGCGCGCTGGAATCGGAGACTCTTGAAGGGAATCCGGAACTCCAGCTGGTAGCCGTCGTCGGTGATCCGACCCTTCGACTCCCAGACATAGTCGGGGCTCAGGTCGGCCTGTTCTCGTCCGCCGGCGCGGTCGGTGCCGCCGCCGTTCGAGGTGGTGGCCCGAGCGTTGCCCTCGGTCAGCGCGCCGTCGGCTTGGACCCCGAGCGGATTGGCGCCGAAGACGAAGGCCTGGCGGCCGTCGTTGAAGGTACCGAGTTGAATCTCGATGTAGTCGTCAGGGATGATCCCGCGATCTCGCTCGGCCAGATGGGCCCGGACGGTGCCGGCGGCGGCGGTGGCCCGGACGCCGAAATGGATGGCGGTCGGGGAGTACCAAACGAGGACTTCGGTCGGTTCCTCGGCGGGGCGTCCATCGACCGGGCTGTACTGCGAGAACCCGACCAGCCGAGCGGCCTGGGTCCAGACCGGTTCGTCGAGGTTGCCGTCGACGGCAATCGACGCCTCGATTCTGGGCGCGCCGACCCGGAGCTGGTTGGCGCGGCCGCTGAAGCTGATGGAATCGGAGAGAACGGCCGTCAGGGCGAGGAGCAGGAGCACGGGCCCAATATACCGCCCGCTCCGCCACCCGGGGGCCGCGTCGGTCTCAGGCCCCCGGGCACTTCACCCGTTTGAAACGGACCTCGACGCTTGGCTGCCCATCTCCCTCGTTGCGCGGGATGAGATCGCCGTTGGAGGCAAGTCGGTAGCTGATCCGCTGCGGGAAGCTCTTCTTGAGATTCTCGAACAGCACGTACTCGTCGACCAGCTGGACCATCGTGTACTCGTCGAACGGCTTGCCCTCGGACGAGGCGGAAAACGTCACCGTCGAATCGGTGGACACCACCCGACTGAATTCGTAACTGGTCGCGCGGCCCTTACGGAGGTAGCGGGTGGTGGAGGTCATCAGGTTCTGGGACGGATTGGTCCAGATCTCCTCGACGTTGGTGTCCTCGTCGATCCGGCCCTCCCAACACCCGGCCATGAACTTGAGCTTCTCGTCCAGCCGGATCTTCAGTTTGACTTCCTTTTCCTTTTCCTTCTTTTCGGGGCGCTCGATGCGATCCTGGGCGGCCATTTGATCGCCCCCGGCGGCGGCAAGGCCCGCCACGAGCGCCAGCACGAACAGACGTTTCATCCCATCATCTCCGGTTGGAGGCCCGGGCCGGTCCCCGAGGTCCGGGGCGGGCGGCGCGGTCGAAATATGACATCAGCCGGCCCGAAAACCCCTACGACTCCGGCCCCCGGATCGAGTCGGCCGGCACTGGGGGCTACTATTCGGCCTCCCATTTCAACCCCGTGTGGAGCACGACATGGCGAACGAGCTGGCGGACCTGGGCCTGCGGGAAGCGAGCCGGCTGGTATCCCGGCGGAAGGTGTCCCCGGTCGACCTGGTGGAGGCGGCCCTGAACCGGATCGCGACCGAGAACCCCCGCCTGAACGCGCTGATCTCGGTCCTGGATGAACCGGCGCGGGCCGCCGCCCGTCGGGTCGAACGAGCGGTGGCCCGCGGAACGGCTGGCCCGCTGGCGGGCATCCCTCTGACGATCAAGGATCTGATCCTGACCGAGGACGCCCCCACGACCCTGGGTTCCCGGGTGGTCCCCGACGGACTGCCTCCTGGCCCGGACGCCGTCGTGGTGGCGCGAATCCGCCGGGCCGGTGCGATTGTGGTGGGCAAGGCCAACCTCCACGAGGTCGCGTTAGGCGTCACGAACCTGAACGAACATTTCGGGGCGGCGCGCAATCCCTGGAATCGTGACCACGTCTCCGGGGGATCCAGCGGAGGCTCGGCGGTGGCCGTGGCGGCGGGACTCGTGCCGCTGGCCGTGGGCACCGACACCCGCGGCTCCATCCGCATTCCCGCCGCCTGCTGCGGCATTACAGGGTTCAAGCCAACCCGTGAAGCC
This sequence comes from uncultured Gemmatimonadota bacterium, assembly GCA_902826755.1. Taxonomy (GTDB): domain Bacteria; phylum Gemmatimonadota; class Gemmatimonadetes; order Gemmatimonadales; family GWC2-71-9; genus SHZU01. The sequence goes on along the minus strand of CADEGB010000002.1, from coordinate 9,175 downwards.
TTGTCGGTGCGAGGAGTGCTCCCTCTGGCTCCCACACTCGATCATGTCGGCCCCATGACGCGCAGTGTGCGCGATGCCGTGCTGATGCTGGGTGCCATGAAAAGCGGCGCTGCGTGGCAGGCCAGGATGCATGCCGCGCTTCGTGGTCGCGTCCGAGGGCTCACGATTGGTGTGCCGGACTATCATCTCGATCGCGCCGATGAGGCGGTGAAACGAGTGATCGAGAAAGCCATTCGCGTCCTGACGCCGCTGGTGCGCGAAGTACGTCGAGTGTCGATGACGTCGCTCCAAGGGGTGCAGGAGGCGTCGAACGTGGTGGCCGGCTCGGAAGCGGTGACCATCCATCACGAGTTCCTGCAGTCGAATCCGGCCGGCTACGGACCGGTGGTCCGCGAGCGGCTTGCCGGTGGGTACACTCGGACAGCGCTCGAATACCTGCAGGCGCTGCAGGTGCGGCAGCATGTGATGGCCGCCTTCGAAACGACATTTGCAGATGTGGATCTGCTCATCACTCCCACGCTCCTGGCGCTGCCACCACGGATTGGTGAAAGTGTGGCCATGGTCAACGGCCGCGAGATGAACGTGATCGAGGCGTTCACCTGGTGCAACGCGCCCCAGAGCATGGCGGGGCTCCCTTCGCTCTCGGTTCCGGCCGGGCGATCTGCGGGATTCCCGGTCGGGATGCAGGTGATCGGTCCATCGGGCGCGGACGCCCAGGTGCTCGCGCTGGGCGCGGCCTGGCAGGGTGCAACCGATTGGCACGAGGCGACACCCAGCGGCTGAGCCCGCGTACTATCTTTCGCGTTGCCTCCACCCACCTGGTCCGCCGCAATGGCCATTGCACCACTCTCCGACATCGAGATTCAGCGTGAACTGGGTTCCCTGTCGGGCTGGGCACGCCGCGGGAATGCCCTCACGAAGCAGTTCACCTTTCCTGACTTTCCGGCGGGCATCGACTGGGTGCGCCGGGTGGCGGAACTGGCCGAGCAGCGGGATCATCACCCCGACATCGACATCCGCTACACACGGATAACAATCGTCTTGTCGACGCACTCGGCGGGCGGGATCACCACAAAGGACTTCGAGCTGGCGCGGGCGATTGAAGGGTTGCCCTGAGGCTCTTGGAGTGCGGTGAAAAAGAAAACGGCGCCCGCGAGTGGGGCGCCGTTTTGTGCTTCAGGCGATGGGGTCAGTCCCGGTTGCGTCCGCCGAGGAGATTGAGAATGGCGAGGAACATGTTGAGCAGGTCGAGATAGATGTTGACTGCTGCGGCCACGTAGTCATTGGGGCCGTACACGTTGCGCAGACGCCAGGTATCGAAGACCAGCAGCCCGCTGAAGACCATCACCGCCGCACCGGAGAGCCAGAGTGAAGCCGTCTGGTTCTTGAAGAAGAGGTTGAGGAGCGAGGTGGCGATGAGGACCCAGAGCCCAACGACAAAAAACGAACCCCAGGCGCTGAAGTCGCGCCGGGAGACGAACGCGTAGAGAGTCAGGATGCCGAAGGTAGAACCCGTGAGCATACCGGCCTGCCCGATGATGCCGGGGTTGGTGCGGGCGTAGAAATACATGATGGGCGCAATGGCAATGCCTTCCACAAAGGTAAAGAGGAAGACGAGGCCCAGATTGGCCGGAAAAGCATCACGCAGTTTGAGCGCGAGGAGCAGCGGGGCAAAGGTGGCCAGCATCGTGATGAACGGATGCTCGTTGACCGCTGCCAGGAGGCGCGGCTGCTGCATGGCGAACCAGGTGCCGACCATCGTCATGAGGACGCTGGCAAACACGAGGGAGTAGGTCCGACGCACCAGGGTGGCGCGGTCGGCGCCGGTGCGAACGGTGATGGCGGGATTCAGGGGGCGGAATGTGGCGCCCATGGGGGTGCTCCGGATGGATACCCCGGAAAGCTAGGTGAATGGGCGCGCTGGCGGCAGCGGTCAGACGGCCGTGGAGTGCCACGGCCCTCTGACATCCGGCTAGTTCTTTCGCAGTTCCACGCTTCCGTTCACGGTCGAGAAACGGATCCGGCGGCCCCCATTGCCGATTTTCGCCTTGATGTTCCGCGGGTTGATGCGGCCGCTCAGTGTCATCGGGAAGTCGGAGTTGACCCGCCCGTTGACGGTTCGCATGTCGATGTCGGCGTTGAGGTTGGCCGGCACCCACACCTCGATCGACCCATTGACCGTCTCGAAATCGAGATCGCTCTCGCCTAACTCTTCCATGCGCACGACGATGGAGCCGTTGACCGTGTTGGCGCGCACGGGGCCGCCGCTCGACGACGCATCGATGGTGCCGTTGACCGTGTTCGCTTCCACCTCGGCGGTGGCGCCGCGTATGTCGAGACTGCCGTTCACGGTGCTGGTCACCAGTTTCACGCCGGCCGGGAGCTCCACGACAAACTCGACCGAGGTGTCGTTATTGCGATTGCGCCAGCCATCGTTGCGGGAGCGGTAGCCGTCTTCGTCGCAGCGCGTGTTGTCGTTCCAGAGGGCGCAGATGATCACATCGTCGCCCGACTTCTTCTGCTCGATCCGCACCTCGTCGGGGTCGCCACGCCGCCAGCGCTTGGTGCCGGTGACGGTGACACGATTGCCACTGGCGCGCTCGACACGCACGGGACCATTGAGGTTGCGGACATACAACCAGCGCCCAGTGGGAACCGTGCCTTCCCATGTGAAGGCCTTGTCCGAACGGCGGTCCTGGGCCTGGGCTGTGGTGGCCACGGCCACCAGCAATGCGGCGCCGACGATGCGGTTCATCATGGGATGTTCTCCGGTTGCCTAACGTTTACGAATGGTGACGTCGCCGCTGAACGACTCCGCCATCACCCGCGGGCCACCGTTGCCGACCGTGAAGTCGAAACGGGTGGGCCGCCCCACGCCGCGAGCCCCGGGCTGCAGGGTGATAGGGAAGTCGGAGTCGATCGCACCGCTGAAGGTTTCGACACTGAATCGGGCACTGCTGGCCGCCGGGATCGCCAGATCGATCGTGCCCGAATGGGAGCGGAACTCATAACGCCCGGTGCCGTCGATCGCGCCGATGTACGACACGTCGCCGCTGGTGGTGGAGAGCTGCACGTCACGACCACGGGCATCGCTCACATTGATGTCGCCGCTGGTGCTCTCGAGATGCAGATCACCCTCGAGGTCTCGTGCCTCGACCGAGCCGCTCACACTGCTGGCTTCGACATCGCCACGGATCTTTTCGAGCATCACCTCGCCAGACACCGTGCCGACCTGGATGCGCCCGGTGGCATCGATCACGGAGATGTCTCCGCTCGTCGAGTTGGCTTCGACCTCACCACCCGTTGCACGCGCTTCCAGATCACCCGACGTGGTGCGGAGCAGCACCCGCGCTCCGCGGGGGACCCACACGTCATACCGTGTGCCTTCGGAGTCACGTCCGCGACGCGACGAGCCTTCGCGGCGATGCTCCATCGTCAGCCGTGATCCAGTGAACTCGTACTCGATGCGCCCACGATCGGTGTGCGCCTGCACCCGTGCTTCACGACGGTCCCACCCATTGATGACGATGTCGCCATTCACGCTGCCAAGATCGACAATGCCGGTCGGTGAAAAGGCGAACGTGGTGTCGATGCGCTGCGCCTGCTGAGAGAGCTCGCGATCGGTCCAGTCTTCGTCACGCGACCGGCCGCGGCGAGCCCGCCCCTGCGACTCGTCGAACTCACGCTCGATGCGCATGGCAAGGGAATTCGCCTGCCGTTCGACACGGGCCGCGATACGTTCGGCCATGGCAGCGATGGACTCGGCCCATCGCTCGATGCTGCGTTCGGTCGACTGGGCGGAGATCGCGCGCGGTGCGGCGAGCCACGCCACAAGTCCAACCAGGGAAAACACCCGAGACAAGGTGGTCATGGGATCAGGTCGTGGAGGAAAGCAGGGCCGCGGTGCGCAGCAGCCCGAGTTTGCGTTCGAGGGATTTGTTCAGCTGACCCGAGAGAAAGCGGCTTGCCGGATCCCTGGCGAGTGCGCTCCGTGCCTGGGCGATTGCGGTGTCGATGGTGGCGAGGCTTGCTTCGATGGTGGCCACGGTAGCGGGGTCGAGCACATCGGAGCGCTCCGAGAGTACACCGCGCAGGCGTGTGATTTCGGCGGTGTAGGTGTCGCTGGCTTCAGCGCGCACCCGTGGCGTCGGTGTGCTCGCAACCGGAAGGGCCGGCGTGGTCTGCGCGGGCTCGGTGGCTGGAGTGATCGTGGTCTGCGGCGCCGGTGCAGGCGTCGAAACCGCAGCGGCCGACGCGGGTGCGGTGGATGACACCACCGGCGTCGCTACGTTGCGCCGGGCAAACTGCCAGGTGGTGACGGCGGTGGCGGCCACCAGGGTCGCAGCGATCGCGCCGAGCCGCCACGTGGCACGCGTGCGGCTCGCGGGTGCCGCCAGTGGCAGCACTTTCGGCGCAATGCGCGCCTCGATGGCGGGCCACAGATCGCGTGATGGAGTCAAAGCAGGCAAAGCAGCCGCTGACCGTGAAATCGTCTGCAGGTCGCTCACCAGGGTGCGGCACGACGCGCAGGCGGCGAGATGCAATTCGGCGCTGGCCACCTCCGAGTCGCCGAGCGACCCGTCGAGATAGTCCGCCAGCATTGCCTCAAACTCTTCGCAGCGCCAGTTGGTATCGGTCATCGTTGCAGTGCCTCGCGCAGGAGAAGCCGGGCCCGGTGCAGTTGGGCCTTGCTCCCGCCGGCTGTGATGGAGAGCATCTCTCCGATCTCTTCGTGTTTGTAGCCTTCCACATCATGCAGCACAAAAATTCGCCGGGCTCCCGGGGGCAGCAGGGCAATCGCCGCCTCCAGATCTATCGACGCACCAGGCGTTGGCATCGCTGCACTCGCCGGATGCGTGTCGAGCGCGTCCTCGTCTTCGCTGAACCGTGCACGCGATCGTCCATCGGACTTTCGCGCGTTCAGCACCACATTCACCGCCAGACGATGAAGCCAGGTGGTGAAGGCGGCCTCTCCCCGGAACTGCCCCAGCTTCTCCCACGCCCTCACGAAGACGTCCTGCGTGAGCTCCTCGGCCTGCGACCGGTCATTCACCATCCGCGCACAGACGCCGAACACTCGACCGAGATGTGCTCGATACAGTCGCTCGAAGGCTCGACGGTCTCCCGACGCGGCAAGGGCCACGTCGGGGGCGTCGCTCTCGGATTGGAGAGATTCGCGCTCCAGTTCGGTCACACTCATCAAATGGCGGGTCCTCGCCTGCTCGTATCCTTTGATAACGAGCACGGGCGAAGGGTTTGAACCGGACTACGGCGCGGGCTGCCGAAGGGGTTTCGCGGCGCCCAGCGCTAGCGTTCGGTCAGCGTGACGCGTCAGATCTTTCGCCCCGGCGGCAACCAGGGCGCGAGCCGTTCCCGTAGCGTGCGCAGGGCTCGAGCCATGTGGGCCTCCACCGCCTTGACCGAGATATCGAGTGCGTCCGCCACCTCGGTGTACTTGAGCCCCTGAAAGCGGTTCATCTCGAAGACCTGACGGCACCGCGGTGGGAGGGACTCGATCGTCTCGTGCAGCACCCTCTCTATTTCGCTCTCCGAGGCGGCCGCCTCGGAGCTGCTGGTGGCGGGCAGGGTGTCGGTATCGAAGTCCTCGCGGCTCTCCACCTTGAGGTGTCGCAGGCGATTGAGCGAGCGATTACGGGTCGACTGGAAGAGGTAGGCTTGGGGCGACCCTTGAATCACCAGGGAGTCCCGACGCTTCCAGAGCTCGAGCATGACATCCTGCACCACCTCTTCGGCGGCGTCGCGGTCACGCAGCATGCGCTCGGCGAATTGAACGAGCGGCGCGTACCAGCCCCGAAAGAGAGCGTCAAAGGCCGCCTCGTCACCGAGTCGGAGTCGTTCGAGCTGCTGGGAAAGCTGGCCGGGATCCGGGAGGGTCATTCCTGATGCATCTTACGCGTATCCGGCACGGTCGGCGACGGGTAGCCGCAGTTCCGGCAGCGAAGTAGGGTATTGGCGTTCACCTGTGTATTTCCTGTATGGCTGACTTATCTCCTGACCAGCGCGATCCCCAGCAGACCCCCGATTGGGAGCTTCTGGCTCGCCGTATGTCGGGTGAGGGGAGTGGCGCCGAGTCGCTGCATCCCGATGACCAGCGGGTGCTGGACGCCCTCGGTGAGGTGATCGGCGCGTCGACACCGCGTCGTCCGGCCGGGCTCGACGTCGAGGCGGCCCTCAAGCGTACGAAGGCCAGGTTTGGCGAAACCCCGGTAGTCCCGATTTCGCGTCCCAATGTCCGTAAGCCCTCTTTCTGGGTGTCCCCGGCGTTTCGAATTGCCGCCGGATTGGGGATCGCGCTCGTTGGCGTTTATGCCTGGAATGGTCGATCGACCGGGGCAGTGGCCGGGCCAGAAGTCGCGCAGACGCATGTCGCTCCACGCGGTGGGCCCGACTCCCTGACGCTCGCAGACGGCAGCGAGGTCATCCTGGCACCCGGGAGCGAGCTCACGGTTGAGGCCGGGTATGGGGCAGACCGCCGTCAGCTCACGCTGAAGGGGCAGGGGTGGTTCCGCGTCGTGCACGATGACGCCAAGCCCTTCGTGGTCACAGCGCAGGGTGCCGAGGTGCGCGACATTGGAACCGTCTTTGTGGTGGACGCCGAGAATTCCAGGGGTGTACGCGTGTCGGTGCAGGAAGGGTCAGTCGCCGTGCGCGCGACCGCGCAGCAGCCCGAAACCACCCTCGGCGTCGGTGATGTGGCAACGGTGAACAGGGCAGGGGTGACCGAGGTCGCGCGGGGCAGTGCGAGTGCTGAGGATGCGTCGTGGGCGTCAGGGGAGCTGCGCTTCCGCGATGTCACACTTGAGGCGCTCGCGGGAACCCTTGAGCGGTGGTACGGAGTACGAGTGGAGGTGGATGGTTCGCTTCGGGGCCAGCGGGTTTCGACAAGTCTTAACGGCGGCACCGTAAAGTCCGTCTTGAATGAAGTGGCAATGACTTTGGCGGCCGAAGTGGAGTGGGCAGGGGACACTGCAACGGTTCGTCGACGAGGGAGCATGAGGTAGACAGACACGGCATGAAGCCAGCAAGACACGCAATACGGACGCTGATTGGCGTCATTGCGCTGGTGGCCCCTCTCGGGCTGCAGGCGCAATCGTCGTGTCTGGGGGTGCCGTCGTCGCAGGGAGTGTGGGCCGCTCCGCTCGATCGCGTGGTCACGCTCGATGCGTCGACGCTGCCCGTGCGCGAAGCGCTTGAGCGGGCCGCAAAAGCGGCTGGCGTAAGGCTGACGTATGCCAGCGAACTGATCCCCGATCGCCTGGTGTGTGGTTCGGTACGCCGCGTTGCCCTCGGCGATGCCATCAGCCTCTGGCTGGGCAATGCTGCAGTACGGCCCCTGGTGGTGAGTGAGGAGCGGGTGGTGCTTGTCCCCGCCCGTGTTTCGCCGAGCACGCAGGAGCCGGTGAGTGACCTGGCCCTGTCGTCGGCGCAGCTGGCCCCGGTGATTGTCCGCGATTCAGCGGTGGTGAGCCTGGGCCCCATCTCCGTGGCTGCACGCACGGTGATCACGGCCGATCAGCTGGCGGCGTCGGGGGCGACCAATCTGGCGCAGGCGCTGTCGGGTGGTGTGCCGGGCCTCTGGATGTGGACACCGACCCCGTCATCGTTAGGTACGGGGATGGGGAGTCTCCGCGGTGCGAGCTCGTTTGGTGCGAGTTACCCCAAGGTCTACATCGACGGCATCGAAGTGGCCAATCCGCTCTTCCTTGGCCAGGTGCCAACCGATCAGGTGGCGCAGATCGAAGTGATCCGCGGGCCACAGGGTTCGGCGCTGTACGGGGCCGGCGCGATCAATGGGGTCATCAGCATTACCACACAGCAGGGCGCCGGGTCCGGCGAGGCATCGGGGATGTCGATGCGCAGCCTGGCTGGTATCAGCGAGAGCGCCTTTTCTCCGCTTGGCGCCTTTGTGCAGGAGCACACCTTCAACGGAGAGTTTGGGAACAGCGAGCGCCGGCTGGGTGTGGGCGCATCGACTGCCACCACTGGTGCTTTCATTCCGGGAGCCTTCAGCCGCCAGCTGCAAGCCATCGCCGGGTACAGCGCCATCGGGAGCCGGCACCGGTTGCAGCTGACTGGCCGAATGTTCGCGCAGCGAGCGGGCAACCCCGAAAGTCCTCTGCTGCCGGAGCTTGCGACGCCAGTCTTTTCCGAGTTTGCCGCGACCGGCAGTGCGGCGCGCACGTCGCCGCCACTCACCATGTTCGATACGAGTGCGGCGCAATCGGTACGGCAATACACACTCGGTGGCACGCTGGCCCTCGACCGCGCGAAGTGGGTCCACACCTTTGTTGCTGGTGTGGATGGGTACCGGCTGAACAACGTCTCGCCCCTGCCGGCGTCACTACGCACGCCGGCCGACTCTGCGCTCCTGGCAGCGTCGGGTGCGGCTGACCGGCTCAATGGGCGCTGGAATGCCAACACGCGGCGCGGCGATCCTGCCGGTGTAGCGGCTGCGTTCACCTTTGGCGCCGACCACTCGTCGCTGAGAGACGCCTCCCTGGGCGCCACGCCAGCGGGGGAGGGGCCGGAGACATCTGGTGGCGCGTTGTGGCGGCGGACGACCGGCCTCACCGGCCACGCCGAGGTGAGTGTGCACCGGTCGCTGGTCATCACGGGCGGGTTGCGTGCCGAGCACAACTCCGGATACACGGTACTGAGCGGAGAGAACCTGCTGCCGACAATTGGGGCCGCCTACCGCCGCACGCTGGGGAGTACTTCGCTGCTGACCGTGCGTGGTGCCTGGGGACGTGCCATTCAGCCTCCGCGGGTGGGGAGTTATGCACTGCGCTCGGGTGGCCGCATTCCCAGTGTGCTCGCGCTCGAGCCCGAAGAGCAGGCCGGTATTGAATTCGGCGCCGACCTGCATGTGGGATCACGACTGGCCCTGAGCGTCACGCGCTACGACCAGCAGGCGCGCAACCTCATTCAGCCCGTGACGTTTGCTACCGGATTTCGGGGGCGCGGAGGTGTCGTGACCCGCCCGGAGAACATCGGTGCCATCGCCAATCGTGGGTGGGAGGTGGAGTCGCGTTATGCAATCGGTGCGCTTACCCTCACCGGCGCGTTAGGCATCACCGACAGCCGCGTACGTCAGGTCGCGAACGGGTACGCCGGCGAATTGCGCGCCGGGGCCCTGGTACGCCAAGTGCCGGCC
>CADEGB010000001.1 GCA_902826755.1 uncultured Gemmatimonadota bacterium | reverse complement strand
CCCCAGGCGTGATGCCTAGCATGGCCCGCACGTGTCGGCCGAAGCTTTGCGGTGAGGAGCACTCCAGCCGGTACGCCACATCCGAGATCGACAGGCCTTCGTTCTCGAAGTACTGGGCAGCGTAGAGCAACCGGAGTGCCGCCATGTAGGTCTTGGGCGAGGGCACTCCAGCCCGGGCAAATCGCGACATCAGGGTGCTTGGCCGGAGCCGGGTTTCGGCTGCGAGTTGGCGGGCTATGGGGGTGATCGGTGCGAGCCGGACCATCAGTTCGAGGAAAACGCGGGTGTCCGGCGGCAAATCCGGCAACGAGTCGGTAACCCGGGAAAAGATCCGAGCAGCCGGCCGCGAGGCGGGTTCGGCCAGGAGCCGCCGGAGTCGGGACCAGCCGGTGGGGCCGGTGACATCTACCACGTGGCGAACACCAGTGGCCCCGAGACGGAGCAGGGTCTCGGGGGTGTGGGGATCGGTCCGTGTCAGTAAGGCAACCGTTGGGATATCCGGAAAGCGCCGAACCAGGTTGTCGATCTCGTCGACCTCGTTGCCGCGCCATTCGTGCACCGAGAACACGACCGCGTCGACCGGCCGCTCCCGGACGACTCGCAAGGCTTCGGGGAGGGAAGGCCGATGGACCACGGCAAAGCAGCCGACGCCCGCGGCCTCCAAGTTGGCCCGCTCGCCGGCCGACACGACCGCGGCGACGGTCACGGGGCCTCGAATGATCCCGATCACGATAACGTTCCTGAATGGCTCGGTCGCGAATCTGCCCCCGGGCTCTCAACCAGCGGTCAACGAAGGGCAGGGGCGGTTTGCGGCACCCGAGGGCCGAAAAACGCGACCCTCGGCCCTCTTCCGTCATCCTGTTTCAATCCGGATCAGGTCCAGGCGGTAGCAGGGTCCGGGGAGGCGCCACGGTGTATCTTGGATTGAGCCCGACATGACGGTGCAGCCGCCCGTGACGACCCCCGGCTTCGTCGAATCCCTCCAGGCGGCCCTCGGCCGCCAGTACCGCGTCGAACGAGAAATCGGGCGCGGCGGGATGGGCGTCGTCTACCTGGCCCGCGACCTCACGCTCGACCGGCAGGTGGCGGTCAAGGTGGTCCATCCCGACCTCTCGACGAACCGGGCCGTCGCTGCCCGATTCCTTACGGAGGCCCGGAGCCTCGCCAAACTTCGCCATCCGAACATCGTGGCCGTTCATTCGGCCGGCGAGGTCGACGGCCAACTCTACTACGTCATGGACTTCCTGCCGGGCGAGACGCTCCGGCAACGACTCGGGCGCGAGCCGCGGTTGTCGCCGGCGGTGGCCACCCGCATCGCCTCCGACATCGCCGATGCGCTCGACGCCGCCAGCGCTGCGGGCGTCGTCCACCGCGACCTCAAGCCCGAGAACATCCTCCTCGACGGCCCGGCGGAGGAACCGCGGGCCCTCCTCGCTGATTTCGGGATCGCCCGATTGGTCGAGGGCGGGGCAGGGCCCACCGGTCCGGGTGCCGTCATGGGCACGCCGGCCTACATGAGCCCCGAGCAGGCCGCCGGTGAAGAGATTGACGGCCGCAGCGATCTCTATTCGCTGGGCGTCGTCACCTACGAGATGCTCGCTGGGGCACCGCCGTTTACGGGGCCCCATCGCACCGTCATCTCGAAGCAGATTCTCGATCCTCCGGCGCCTCTCGATGGGGTTCGACAGGGGCTTCCCGCCGCCCTGGTGGCGGGGGTGATGCGGGCCCTCGAAAAGGTGCCCGACGCCCGGTGGCCCAACGGCCGCGCCTTCCGCCGGGCGATCACGGGCGAGGAGATCACGCCCACGCCTAGCGCCGCAACCCTCGCACCTTCGCGCCGCCGCCGGTTCGTTCCCGCGATCGTCGGAGGGCTCGTGATCGCGGCGCTGGCTTTGGTGGCCCTGCTCGTCCGGGACGAGGGCCCTCCCCGCGGAGTCAATCCCCGCCATTCGATCCTGGTTTTGCCGTTCACCAACGTCCGGAGCGACCCAACCATCGCGTGGCTTCGCGACGGCAGCGTCAACATGCTGTCGCTGGCGTTGTCCCAGTGGCACGACCTCACCGTGGTTGATCAGGACCGGGTCCACGACTTGTTGAACAAGGCAGGGGACGACACCGAGCCGATTGGTCTCGATCTGGCCCGCCGCCTGGCCCGCGAAAGCAAGGTGTGGACGGTGGTCCTTGGCGACTACACCCGGGTCGGTGACTCGCTCCACCTGGTGGCCCGCCGCTACGACGTCCAGACCGGGAAGCGACTGGACCTGGTACAAGTGGCCGGAACGATCACCGACGACGACGTCCGCCCGCTGTTCGACGAGCTGGCTGCCCGGCTGCTCGACCTGACCGGAGCGCCCAAGACGGACCGGGCTTCGCTCACGTCGGTAACGACCGGATCGCTGGAGGCCTACCGGGCCTACCTCCGCGGGATCGATGCGTTGAGTCACTGGCGGCTCGCGGAGGCGAGCCGGGCCCTGCTCGAGGCGGTCCGGATCGACAGCACCTTCAGTTTGGCCAACTACAAGCTCGCGATCGCGCGGGGCTGGATCAGCCCGGTCGACACCATTGCCGCGGCCGCGATCCGCCGGGCCGCCCGCACCTCGGAACGGTTGCCCGCCCGGGACCGATCGCTGATCGAAGGCTACCGGACCTTCGTGGATGGCGACTACGACCGCGGCATGACCATCTACGGTGAGTTGCTGCGGAAGGACTCGGCCGACGTCGACGCCTGGTATGGGCTCGCGGACGCCGCCTTCCACGGCGGCTACGCAACCGGCAAGGTTCCCCTCCTGAGTCGCTCGCTGGATGGGTTCCGGCGGTTGATCGGTCTCGATTCGACATTCGCGTTGGCCTACGAGCACGTCGGCGCCCTCCTCAACGACGCCGGCGCGCCCCGCGGCTGGTTGGTGCTCGTCGGCGACGACTCGCTGATCCAGGATCGCGATCACGGAACCGACAGCGCCGAGGCCCGCGCGCGCCAGGCGGCCGTTGCCCAGGCCATCGACCTGGCCCGGGCATGGACGAGACTGCAGCCCAGCACTCCACGAGCTCACTACCACCTCTACAAGTCGTACCTGTCGGGGTCGAAGGTCGGCGAGGCCCGTCAGACCCTGGGCCAACTCCGAGGGCTCTATCCGGACTCAGTCCAGGCGTTTTTCGGTCTCCTCGATGCTCGAGCCCAGTTCGTAGGCCATGACGTGGCCGGAGCGGCGCGGACGTTGCGCGCGGCGTTGCCCCTGGTGCGGCCCAGCGTGTTCGCCGAACTCGATTTTGCGCCGGAGCCGCTGATGGACATGATGACCGGCGTCGATGCACTCGGATATGTCGGTGATGTCCAAAGCGCCGTCGACCTGATCCGACTGGGACGGGAAATGCGCCGGGTCCGACCGGAAGAGCGGGACTCGGTCGAGAAACAGACGGAGGATGACCTCTGGGAGATCGCCCGACTGGGCACTCTGTATGGCGCCACCGGTACCCGGACCGACCGACTGCGGACCGTCTGGAACCGCGGCATCGCGATCGCCAAGAGCACCCCCCCGGAGTACCGCGGGTCGACCCTCTCGGCCATCACCCCCGCCGCCATTGGTTTGCTGCTCGGCCCGGAGGGTGACCCGACAGCCGTGGCGGAAGTGGAGCGGCTGACGTCCGAGAAAAGCCCGGCTGTGGTACGAGCGCTGGTGGCGTCTCGGGCGGGAGACTCGGTCGGAGCGAGACGGCTCCTGGCCGAGGCCGACACGGGCAAACGGGCCAGCATCAAGGGGTTTGCCTGGGATCTCGGGGTCAACGACACTCGACCGATCCGGGCCGAGACTTACTTCGAGCTCGCGGACTACGCCAAGGTGGTCGAGGTTCTGGCCGATTTTCAGCCCCGTGAGTTCGGAACTCGCGGGTTCGACGCCCGGTGGATCATCCTTCCCCGGGTCCGGTTACTCCGAGGCCAAGCCCTCGAGAAGCTCGGGCGGGGCACCGCGGCCGCGGTGGAATACCAGGCCGTCGTCGCCCAGTGGTCCGGGGCGGATCCAGAACTCCTGCCGGTCGTGCAGCAGGCGCGCCAGCGCCTGGCCGTGGTGGCAGGAACCCCCGAAGCCAGTTGATCCCATTACCTTTGACCCCGGGGTAGGACGGGATGGTCGCGGACCGGCCTTCGGGCCGATTCGAGGAAAGTCCGAGCTCCAACGGGTAGACTGCCAGGTAACGCCTGGGCGCCGAAAGGCGACGGACAGGGCCACAGAAAACACACCGCCTCCGGCGCGAGCCGGCGGTAAGGGTGAAATGGTGGGGTAAGAGCCCACCGCGCCTCCGGTAACGGCGGTGGCAAGGCAACCCCCAGTCGGAGCAAGGCCAAATAAGCGGCGAGGTGCGGCCCGCACCGCCCCCTCCTTCGGGAGTGAGCCGCGGGTAGGCTGCTCGAGGCGACTGGTGACAGTCGTCCCAGAGAGATGACCATCCGGGCCGCTTCGGCGGTCCGAACAGAACTCGGCTTACGGTCCCACCCTCCCCCTCTCGACGCCGCCGCGGCGTCGAGAGGGGGTATCGGCACCCGCCACCGTCATGGCGATCCGCGGGCGCAGGCGACATTCATTCGAGGAGTGAGGCACCATGTCTGGACGTTTGTTGTTGGCCGCGGCTCCGTTTCTTGCTTTTACCGTCGCGTCTGACGCGCCGGCGCCGAGCACTACGCGCTACCGAATCGAGTCGAAAACGGAGCAGGTCATCGACCTCAGCAAGATGGGGCAGGGGACCCAGACCAACGGGTTCACCCAGGTCGCATTCATTACCGTATCGCTCAAGGACACCGTTGGGGGCCAGTCCATTCGGGCCGTGATCGACAGCGTGTCGACCGATGCCCCGCTGCCCGATCCGGGGAGCGTCCAGAAGGCCAAAGGTGTCTGGCTCCAGGGCGTCGTCGATGCGTGGGGTCGCACCAAGATCGTGGCCACGTCGGGCGACTCGGTGGACCTGGTCGGTCAGATCAAGAACTCCATGGCTCGGTTCTTTCCGGTGGTGAAGCCCGGCGCCAAGCAAGGCGACTCCTGGATCGATACCTCGCGGGTCGAGACCAAGTCCGCACAGCAGGCCCTCAAGACCACCACTGTGACGACCTACAGCCACGCGGGGTCGGAGGCGCGCAACGGGCAGCCGGTGAGCCGGATCACGTCGTCCTCGGCCACGACCGGCGCCGGCACGATGGAGAACCCGATGGCCGGAACCATGGAAGTCGAGATCACCGACGCGGCCACCGAGACGTTCTACCTTGCGACCGATGGCAGGTACCTTGGTGGGGAGTCCAAGTCCGAGGGCAACAGCCTGATCCGGACCCCGATGGCGCCCGATCCGATTCCGGTCAAGATCACTCGAGTGTCGTCGATCACCGTCATCAAGTGAGTCGAGGCGGGTTCAGGGACTCGAACGCGGGCGCCCGGTTGACTCCGGGCGCCCGTTTCACCTCCCACAATGCCTGATCCACCCCTTACCGTCAGCTCGCCCTCGCCGAACGTCGCACCGTCGGCTCCCGGCGTCGTGGCGAAACCCCGGCGTCGAATCCTCCGCCGTTTGTTCCAGCTGTTTGGCATCGTCGGAGCGCTGTTTGCGCTCTGGCTGGTGGCGGTCTGGCCACCACCGATCTGGTATCGCTGGTTCTGGCCCCGCCAGACGGCCTTCATGGCCATGCGAGCGGGCCAGGCCGACAGTCTGGCCCGTCATGCCCAGCGTCGCCGCGAGGCGGTCGCAGGGGCATTGGCGCGCAAATACGCCCCGGTTCCGCTGGATCGGATCGCCACGACCCTACCGCAGGCGGTTCTGGTTGCCGAAGACCACCGGTTCTTCGAGCACGGGGGAATCGACTACCAGGCCATCCGGGAGGCACTCGGGTATCGTCGTGCCGATTTCGGGTGGGATGACCCGAGGGATCGGGCCGAAATGCGGCGGGTTCTCGAAAAGGCCTGGAGCCGGCGGGAGCGGATCCGGGGGGCCAGCACCCTGACCCAGCAGCTGGCCAAGAACCTCTACCTCTCACCGTCCCGAAATCCGTTCCGAAAAGTGAAGGAAGCGGTCACCGCCTACCGGATCGAAATGGCGATGGACAAACGACGGATCCTCGAACTGTACCTCAACGTGGTCGAGTTCGGTCCCGAGATCTGGGGGGTCGAGGCGGCATCGCAGGTGTATTTCGGGCGGTCGGCCAGCCGGCTGACGGCGGATCAGTCGGCGGCGTTGGCCGGGACGCTGCCGTTCCCGCTCCGATCCAACCCGGGGTTTCGTCCGGGTCGGATGCGATGGCGGCAGCAACTGGTTCTTCGTCGGATGCGAGGAGAGGCCATTCAGATCCCCTCCGACGCCGAGGCGATCGAGGCGAAGGAGCCGATAACGGACTCGGCCCCGAACAACCGCTAGGGCTCCTGCTCAGTCCAGCAGTCGGAGCGGCATCACCAGCGTCAGGTATGTCGCCGGATCGTCCCAGCCAACCGGTTCACAGGTCGAGGCCCGTTCCGGTGTCTTGAAGCTCAACCGGACCTCGTCGGTCGGCATGAACTTGAGGACTTCGAGGACGTACGAGGCATTGAAGGCAATCTCGAGGGGATCGCCGTCATAGGCCACCGTCATTTCCTCCTGTGCCTCGCCGAGATCCGGGGTGGTTACGGACAGCTTGCAGGTCCCATTGGCAAACGCCATCCGAATTCGGTGCGTCTGGTCGCTGGCGACGATGCTCATACGGCGGAGGGCGGCTGCCAAGGCGCCCTTGTCCGCTGTCATGATCTTGTCATTCTCTCTCGGAATGACCTGTTCGTAATTCGGATACGGCCCCTCAATCAACCGGGTATACACCTGGGTTCCGGCCGACCGGAATCCGAGGTGATTGTCGCTCCGCGCGATCTCGATTTCGTCGTCCGGTCCGTAGAGTCGGCGGATCTGTTCGAGGGCCTTCGGGGGGACAATGAGATCGGCCTGACTACCGCCGCCGCCCTTGATCGGTAAATCCATCCTCGCCAGCCGGTGCCCGTTGGTGGCCACCATCCGCATCCGGTCGCTCCGAAGCTCCCAGAGTACCCCGTTGAGAATCGGGCGGCTCTCTTCGGTGCTGGCGGCAAAGGCTACGTGGCCGATGAGCTTCTGGAGGTCCTTCGCCGCCACCTTCCAGGCCCCATCGAACTTGACCGCTGGAAAGGCGGGGAACTCATCCCGAGAAAGCCCAAGCAGTTTGAACCGGGACCGCCCGCACTCAATCTGGACCCGTTGCTCGCCGGATCCGGTGAATCGGATTGCCGCGCTCGGTAGCTCCCGGACGATGTCCACCAGCTTGCGGGCTGGCAGGGTCGTGGCGCCTTCCTGATCGACTTGTGCCGGAATGACCGTGCTGACGGCGATATCGAGATCGGTACCAGAAAGCCGAAGGCCGTCTTTCGTGGCTTCAACCAGGATGTTCGAGAGAACCGGCAGCGTGGTCTTGGAAGGCACGCTGGCGGCAACGGCCCCGAGACCTTCGTGAAGCTTCTCTCGCGTGATCGTGAACTTCATCCGGATATCGCTCCCTGGCCAAACTTCGAGTTTTCACCACGGGATATTAGTAAACTTATCCCTGTATTATAAAACAGTAGTCGTAGTAGAGTGCCGAGTTTGTGGACGGCCCCAACAACTCCATTCTACCACGGTACTTGCGCTCCCACCCCATTGCTCGCGTCGTGTGTACTCTGGGGAAGAATGGACTCGGAGCGGCCTGTTGTCCCACTCGGTCCACAGCGCCAACACGTAACCCACACTACGATGCGGTTAACTCCGCGCGGGCGGAATCGACCCGTTCCCGGAAGCCGCGATCGCGCGCGAGCTGCCGCTGGACCTTGTCGACGCTGTGGATGACGGTCGAGTGATCTCGCCCTCCAAACGCCTGTCCGATCTCCACCAGTTGCATGTTCAGGACCTCGCGCGCCAGATACATCGCGATCTGGCGAGGCACGGTCAGGCTTTTGATCCGAGCCTTGGAGCGGAGCCCTTCGGGAGTGACGCCCCAGCGGCGTGCCACCACGTCCTGGACCTTGTCGATCGAAGGGAGGGCCCGGGGTCGTTGCTCGGCCGACGACTGGCTCGGGCGAATCCGATCGGCCAAGGCCTCCCGGGCCAGGTCAACGGAGATCTCGCGGTGTCGCAACGAGGCGTACAGCAACAACTTGATGATCGATCCTTCGAGTTCCCGAACGTTCGAATAGACATGCTCGGCGATGAAGGTGAGCACCTCGTCAGGGATCGTCGTTTCGAGATGGTCCTGCTCCTGCTTCTTCCTGAGGATGGCGATCCGGTGCTCGAGATCGGGCAGCCCGATGTCGGCCACCATGCCCCATCCGAACCGGCTGACCAGTCGGTCCTCAAGGCCCGGCATCTCCTTGGGAGGGCGGTCGGAGGTCAGGACGATCTGCTTTTGGGCCTCGTAAAGCGTGTTGAAGGTGTGAAAGAACTCTTCCTGGGTCGCTTCCTTGCCTTCGAGGAAGTGTACGTCGTCGACGAGGAAGAGATCCACTTCGGTGCGATACCGGCGCCGGAGGTTCGGCATGGTCCGGCCATGGATGCCTTCGATGACCTCGTTAATGAAGTGCTCGGCGCCGACGTATACCAAGCGGGTGCCGGGGTTCTTTCGGATGACCGCGTGGGCGATGGCCTGCATCAGATGGGTCTTGCCGAGCCCGGTTCCGCCGTAGATGAACAGCGGGTTGTAGGTCTTGCCCGGGGCCTCGGCGACGGCGTAGGCGGCGGCCGCTGCCAGCTCGTTCGATTTGCCGATCACGAACGAATCGAAAGTGTACCGTTCGTTGAGCGGGAGGGGCGACGGGGTGACCCTGGCGGGAGCCGGGGTGGGCTCGGGCAGGGATGCCACGAAGAAGTCGATCTGCGGCCTGGCCAGGCGGTCCTCGGGGACCCGGAACGTGACCTCGGTTCGCTGGCCGAGGACCTGTTCCGCCAGCCGGGAGAGGATGCCGGCGTGCTTGGCTTCATTCCATTTGATGGCGAATTCGTCCGGGAGCCCGAGGACGAGTCGGCCGTTCTCGATCGCGATGGCTTCGGCGGGCGCAAGCCAAGTATTGACAGCCTGTTCGGGCAGTTCGCGACGGGCCTCGTCGAGGATACGCTTCCACGCGTCTTTCGGGGACAACTGCATTTCGCCTCGAAAAAAACCAAGGGGAGCCGCGAAGGGGCGACGATCTTACGACCGGGGTGTGGAAAAGTCAACCTTGACCGGAGTGGGTAGGGTCTGATACTTTTCCAGGCTCACTTGAAGTCTTGGGGACTTGTATGCAACCGACTTATCGCCCGCGGAACCGGAAGCGGGTCAATAAGCACGGGTTTCGTGCCCGAATGGCGACCCGTTGGGGCCGGGAAACCCTGGCTCGTCGCCGTAAGAAGGGCCGGAAACGGCTTACGTTAACGATCGCCTCGAAGGACGGGGGTCGCTAACGTCGTCCGAGCGATTCCCGCGGCGGCAGCGGCTGGCGGGGTCGGACGATTACCGGCGGGTGTTGGGTCGAGGGAAGCGGCACCGAGCGGCTGTCCTCGACATCTTGTGGTCCGTCAACGACGTGGGTCACCCGAGACTGGGACTGGTCGTCCCGAGGTTCCAGTCGAGCGCGGTGGCCCGCAATCGTTTACGGAGGCGGCTGAAAGAAATCGTCCGACGCGCGGGACTACCTGGGTTGGGACCGGTCGATATGGTAATCCGGGTCCGCCGGGAGGCCTATCTGGCGTCGGTCGATGAACTCCGGTCGGAGGTGCTTGGGTGGTTGGCAACGAAGGCGCCGCGGAAGGACTAGCGGCCGCCGTCCGATGGCCGCGGCGATTCGGGGTCGCGTTGATTCGCGGCTATCAGCGGTTCATTTCGCCCGCCTTTCCTCCGCGATGCCGGTTCAGCCCGAGTTGCTCGCAGTATACCCTGGAAGCGGTGGAGCGGTATGGTCTGGTGCGAGGAAGCTGGATGGGTCTCAAACGGATCGTTCGCTGCCACCCGTTCCATCCGGGCGGATATGACCCGGTTCCGTAACGACTGATCACGCCGGCGCCAATCATGGATCGTCGCTTCGTCCTGGCCATCGTTTTGATGATGGCCGTGCTGATTCTCCCGCCAATTTTTCTTCCGAAACAGAAGCGTCCGGTTCCCAGACCGACGGCCGCCGCTCCGGCTACCGCCGTGGCCACGCCGCCGTCGGTGGACGCCGGTCCTGGCACGACGCCGACTCGGTTGTCCGCCGATCTCCCGGAAGCGGTCGTCGAGGACTCGATCGAGGTTTCGTCCCCGCTCTATCGCTACACATTCTCGACCAGAGGCGGCCGGCTGGTGGCGGCCCGACTCGAGAACTACCAGTCGATGCGTCCGGATGAGAAGGGCCAGACCGCCCAGATCCTTCGGCCCGAAAGCGATTTTCTCACCCTCGCGCTGCTGGTGGGGCGTGACACGATTCCGCTTCGCAACCTGACCTTCACCGCCCCGACTCGTGACGTTCAGGTCGGGGCGTCGGGAGCGTCGCTCGAGTTGTCGGCCGCGCTCGACAGCGTGGTGGGAGTGGATCTCCGGTACACGTTCGTGCCTACGGATTATCGGATCGAAGTGTCCGGCCGAGTCCGCGGGCTGGGGCCGACCGGCGGAACGCTGCTCATCGGGATCGGTCCTGGTCTCCGCAACACCGAGTCTGACAGTGTAGAGCACAGCCGCGAGTTGGGTGTGGTCACCAAAGACTCCCGCTCGAACCTGACCCGGTTTGCCGAACTCAAGCCGGGCCAGAGCAAGGTTCTGGCGGGGCCATTCGAGTGGGTGGGCGTCAAATCGAAGTACTTCGTGGCCGCGCTACTCGCGCCCGACAGCGCCCGGGCGGTGGGCGGCCGAATCGGCGGGATCCAGGCGATGGCCACGGATCGGGTGAGAAAGACCCCGGAAACGGCCGATCTCTGGGCCAGCCTGACGATCGGGAGCGACGGGACCCTCGGCTATTCGCTGTACGTGGGGCCGATGGAGTATCCCCGACTCAAGGCGATCGGGTACGGCTTCGACGACATCAACCCCTATGGCTGGGCCTGGCTCCGGCCGGTCATCCGGCCGGTGGCGGTCGGTGCCCGCTGGCTGCTGGTCTGGCTCCATGAGCAGGCCGGCTTGGCCTACGGGCTTGGTCTGGTGGTTTTTGGCGTGTTGATTCGGCTGGTCCTCTGGCCGCTCAACCAGCGGGCGATGCGGGCCAGCATGGCGATGCAGGCCATCCAGCCGACGCTGAAAGAAATCCAGGAGAAGTACAAGAACGATCCGCAGCGGCTCCAGCAGGAGATGTTCAAGCTCTACAAGGAAAACAACGTCAACCCGTTCAGCGGGTGCTGGCCGGTCCTGTTGCCGTGGCCGATCCTGATCGCGCTGTTTTTCGTATTCCAGAATTCGATCGAGTTGCGGGGGCAGGCGTTCCTCTGGGTCCCGGACCTTTCGCGCGCCGATCCGTGGTACATCATCCCAATCGTCATGGCTGGCTCGATGTTCGCTGTGACGAAGATCGGCCAGATCGGCCTCCCGGCCAATCCGCAGATGAAGATGATGCTGTATTTCATGCCGATCATGATGCTGGTCCTGTTCCTGAAGTTCGCGGCTGGCCTGAACCTGTATTACGCGGTCCAGAACCTGGCGAGCATTCCGCAGCAGTGGCTCGTCGCCAAAGAGCGCATGAAAAAGGCGTCACTGACCGGCTCGGTACCGCCGCCCGCTCCTCCGAAGGGGTCGGGCAAGAAGTAACCGCCGGGCGGTGGCGGGACGGTTGCCCTCGCCATGCTGTCCGATCTCATCGCCGCCATCGCGACGGCTCCTGGTCGTTCCGCGCTGTCGGTCGTTCGCCTCTCGGGCCGCGACGCCTTCGTCGCGGCCCGGCGGGTGCTCGGATGGGATCAGGACCCATCGATCCTCCCCCGCCGGGCCATCCTCGCGACATTCCACGAAAGCGACGGCACCCCGATCGACCGGGGGCTGGTCACCTTTTTCCCCGGCCCCGGCAGCTACACCGGCGAGGATCTGGTGGAGTTCAGCTGTCACGGGGGCTTCCTCGTGCCTGGCCAGCTGGTGGCCGCACTTCACGCGGCCGGGGCCCGGCCGGCCGCGCCTGGTGAGTTCACCCGCCGCGCGGTTCTGAACGGCAAGCTCGATCTGATTCAGGCGGAGGCGGTCGGCGATCTGGTCGATGCCACCACGCGGGCCCAGGGGCGTGGCGCGCTTCGTCAGCTCGACGGCGGGCTTTCGCGGCGGCTGGCCGACCTTCGCGAGCAGCTGGTGGACCTGTTGGCGCTCCTCAGCTATGACATCGACTTCCCGGAGGAGGACGACGGGCCCGTCGATCGCGAGGCCATTCAGTCGCTGCTTGGAGCCGTTCGGGCGGGGATCGACAACCTGCTCGGCACGGCCCATTTGGGGGAACGGGTGAGACGTGGCGCGTTGGTGGTGCTGGCCGGCCGTCCCAACGCTGGGAAGTCGTCCCTCTTCAACGCCCTGCTCCGAGTCGAGCGGGCGCTGGTGACCGAGGAGCCAGGAACCACCCGGGACACGATCGAGGCCGATCTCGACCTCGACGGGTGGCCGGTCCGACTGGCTGACACCGCCGGCCTCCGCGACTCGACCGACCGGATCGAGCGCCTCGGCGTGGCGGTGAGTCGGAGGTACCTGGCCGCGGCCGACCTGACGCTCCTGTGCGTCGAGGCGGGCCGGCCCCTCGATGATGAGGAGACCGTCTTGGCCGCTGCCGGAGCGACCATCGTGGTGCGGACCAAGGCTGACCTCCATCCCGGCGCCGACGGTCTCCTGGTCTCGGCGACCACCGGCGCCGGTCTGCCAGGCCTGGTCCGGGCGGTCGTCGACCGCCTGTTTGGGGACATCGAACGATTTGCCGATCTCGAGCCGATGTTAACGCGAGAACGGCATCGGGTCGCGTTGACGGACGCGGATCGGGAGCTCGTTGAGGCAATCCCGCACCTCGACGGCGACGGCGATGCGGTGCTCGGGGCTCATCACGTGCGACGGGCCGTGGCGGCGTTGGACGAACTGATCGGGGTCGTGGACATCGAGGAGGTGCTGGGGGCGATCTTCGAGCGGTTCTGCGTCGGGAAATAAGCCTCAGGGAGCTCTGGGGGTCGGGTTGTGGCTCCCGTCGCAGAATGGCTTCGACAGGCTCAGGCCGCAGCCGCAGAGCTTGATCGAACCGGGCTTCTTACCCGGCGGCGGCTGGATCGGGTTTCCGTCCTGATCCCGGAGGTCGATGGGCCCCTCGATGACGATGGACCCCTTCGCTTTGACGGTGACCACGACCCCATCCGGCATGCCACGTCAGGCCGTCTTGACGTCCCGGGCCGCTTCCTCGGCGGCCTCGAACTCGAGGGCCGGAGCCCGGAGCGCGGCGGCGATGCCTCGTTCGGCTACGAGCGACTCGACCATTCGGTAGCCGAGGTAGTAGCCGGACCGTTCCGGGAGGACCCGTCCCAGGGCCAGGCGGGAACCGGGACTCATGCCCGACGAGAGGAACCGGAGGCGAAGGCCGATGCCGGACCGGTCGAGATCGTGGTGGGCCGCCCGGCGGAGGAAGGCTTCGAGTTCGCGGAGGCGTTGGAACTGCCGTTTGGGATAGCCGAAGTAGTCGGCGATTTCGTGGTTCGGGGCGACTTGGCGGGCAGCGTGGACGGCGAGGCCTTCGTTGACCAGCAGCTCGCGGAGCGGTGCCCGGGCCGCGGTCATCCAGTAGTCATAGTTGCCGCCCAGCTCGGCGACCAAGCGTTTGAGGTCGCTGGCGCTGTCGGGCGAGGTGTATCGCACCGTGTGCGCCAACTCGTGACCGATCCACAGGGGAATCAGCTCGGGTGATAGGCCCAGGCCGAACGTGGTCGGGTTGACCCGACCGGTGAAGTGCTCCACGCAGATGAAGGCGACGCCCCGGCCGTTAACGACCAGTTCACCGGCGTTGGCGGCCCCGACCCCCACCATCAGGTAGACGTCGGTCGGCCGGTCGATCTGGAGAACTTCAGAGGCCCGGGCGATGGCCTCCTCGACCAGGCTCGAGACCGGGACCGATTGGAGCAGGGCCTTGAGATCGGTGCGGTCGGCGCGAAGCGTGGTGGCAATCACCTCCGCGGCGTGCGGACTCTCGAGATCGAGGACGTAGTTACCCCAGTACGCCGAGAGCACCGCCCGATGGGTCTCGAGATACCGCTGGTACGCGGCTTCTCGATTCGAGGACCCGAGGATTTCGAGGAATTCCGGGAGGAGATTGATGAGCACGGGACAAGATGCGGACGTCCCGCGTCGAAAATCAAGGTGCCACCGCTATTCGTGGCGGTCTCGGCGCTTCCGTTCGGCGGCTTCGCTCAGGTAGCGACGCTCCTGGGACGTCAGACTGGCGATTCCGAACTGGGAAATCTTGTCGAGCAGCTGATCGACCGCCTGATCACTGATCTCAGGCAGACCGTCGCCGATGGGAGCGGCCGGCCGGAGTTCGGAGACCGTTTCCTGGACGCGCATCGGCGTGACGACCGGGCGGCGAACCGGGACGGCCCGAACGGGTGGCCGGCGGGTCGTCAACGACTGGAGCCGGAAAAACGCGTAGCCGGCCAATGCCCCGCCCAAGTGAGCAAAGTGGGCAATCCCGTCCTGTCCCCAGAGGCCGAGGACGATGTCGATGGCCAGGAGGGTGAGGAAGAGATTGCGGGCGGTGGCGGCGACGGGAAGCGGGAAGATCTGGACCTGGGCCTTGGGCCAGAAGAGCACGAAGGCGAGACCGACACCGTAGACCGATCCGGAGGCGCCGACGAACGGGTCGACGCGGAGGACCGCAGAAACCGCCAAGGCTCCGAGGGCCGCCCCGATGCCGCAGTAGAGATAGTAGGCGATGAAGCGTCTGCTGCCGAGCCGGCGCTCGACCGGAGGGCCGAAGAGGTACAGCAGCAGCGATACGAGGGCCAGGTGAATCAGGTCGGTATGGACGACCAGGTAGGTGAGGACCGTCCAGGGCCGGGAGGTGAAGCGGGCCGGATCGAACGTGAGGGCGTCGACGAACCGAGGGGCGGTGAACACGGTGGCGAGCAGCAACAGAACCGCCCCGTTGAGGGCCAGCAGCCGGACTACCCACGGCGTTGCTTTGGTGGCTCTGGGCTCGGTCATACTCGCTACCTAACCTTACTACGGGCCCGAGCCGCGAGGCAAATGCGCTCGCAGAGGTCGGGGAACGGAATTCCGGCTGCCTGGCCGGACTGGGGCATCAGGCTGGTCGCTGTCATCCCCGGCAGGGTATTGACCTCGAGGCAGCTGAGCCGGCCCTCCGGAGTAAGACGAAAATCGACCCGGCTGTAACCACCAAGCTTGAGGGCCCGGTGGGCGGCAATTCCCAGGCGTCGGCACTCCGCGGCAATCTCTGCCGGGAGCCTGGCCGGGAAGATTTCTTCGGCCATTCCCGGGGTGTACTTGCACTCGTAGTCGAAAATCTCGTGCCGGGGGATGATCTCCCCGACCGCGAGGGCCTCGCCGTCCAGGATTCCGACAGTGAGTTCCCGGCCCGGGACGAAGGCCTCGATCATGACCTCGTCGTCGTATCGGGCGGCCAGTTCCAGGGCTGCCGGGAGGTCGGCCGGGACCTTCACGACGCTGAGACCGACGGTGGACCCCTGTTTGCTTGGTTTGACGACGACGGGCCAGCCCAGCGTTTTGGCGACGGTCGGTTCGTCCACTGGGGCCATCAGCCAGTCGGCCGTGGGGATGCCGGCCGCCCGAAAGAGGATCTTGGACAGGTCCTTGTCCATGGCCACGCCGCTGCCGAGGGCGCCGCTGCCGGTGTACGGGACCTCGAGCACGTCGAGCACGGCCTGGAGGGTTCCGTCCTCTCCGCGGCCTCCATGGAGGGCCAGGAACAGCACGTCGGCATCCCTGACGACGGGAAGCGATGCCAATCCCGACAGGAGGATGCCGCGTTCGAGGTCAACGAGATGCTCGATCGACGGCGGCGTGGTTCCGACGGCGGGGCTGAGGAGCTTCGATTCGTCCGCTTCAGGAATGAACCCCCGGGCCGTGTCGACCACCGCGACCCGGTGGCCGCGCCCGCGGAGGGCCGCGACGACCTGAACCGCCGAGGCGATGGCGACGTCCCGTTCGGCCGACGTCCCGCCGGTGAGGACGGTGACTTTCATCGAGTCCCGATCAACTGCTGGAGCAGGTCATAGCGGCTGATGATACCAATGAGCTTGCCACCCTTCTGGACCAGGGTGGCGGGGGTTTCCCGCGTCAGCATCGGGGGTAGCCGGTCGATCGGGAATCCAGCGTCGACCACGGGGAACGGCGCATCCATCACTTCCCGGACCGGGCGATCGAGCAGGGCAGGTTGGGCCAGGGCCCTGGTCATCAGCGACGCCTCGATCAGGCCGCCAACGCAGTCGCCGTTCTCGAGGACCGGAATCTGACTCACCCCCCACGTGCTCATCAGGTTCAGCGCCTGGCGTACCTGCGCCGCTGGGGCCAGGCTGACGAGGGCCGGGGCCCCCCTGGTCCGGCGGGCGATCAGGTCCTCGACCGAAAGGCGGGGGACGTCGAGCAGCTGGTTTTCCTGCATCCATTCGTCGTTGAAGACCTTGGACAAGTAGCGCTCCCCGGTGTCGCACAGGATGGTGACGATACAGGCCTCGGGATCATCCACCTCCCGAGCAATCTGCATGGCCAGGGCGACATTGAGGCCGGCGCTTCCCCCCACCAGGATCCCCTCTTCCCGGGCGAGCCTGCGGGCCACGCCGAGGGCCTCCTTGTCGGGGATCTGGCGGAACTCGTCGATCACGTCCCACCAGATAGTGGATGGGATTTTGTCACCGCCGATGCCCTCGACCTTGTAGGGCGCTCCTTCGCCGGTCGTCTTGGTCTTCGAATAGCCGGTGTAGAGGGAGCCGACCGGGTCGCCGCCAATGACCCTGATGCGGGGGTTCTTTTCCTTGAGGAATCGTCCCGCCCCGCTCACGGTGCCACCGGTGCCGGCCCCGGCCACGTAGTGGGTGACTCGCCCGCCAGTCTGCTCCCAGATCTCCGGACCGGTGGTGCGATAGTGCGCCTCCGGGTTGGTCTGGTTGTAGAACTGGTTGGCCAGGATGGCGCCAGGCGTGTCGTGGACGATCTGCTTGGCCTTGTTGACGTAGTTGTCGGGATGGTCCGGGGGCACGGCGGTCGGGGTGATGACGACCTCGGCCCCGTACGCCTTGAGGAGGCGGACTTTTTCCTGTGACATCTTGTCCGGCATCGTGAAGATGCAGTGGTAGCCCTTGAGGGCGGCGGCGAGGGCCAGGCCCACGCCCGTGTTCCCGGAGGTTCCTTCGACGATCGTCCCGCCGGGTTTGAGGTCGCCCTTCCGTTCGGCTGCCTCGATGATGTCGAGCCCGATCCGATCCTTGACCGACCCGCCCGGATTGGCGTATTCCGCCTTGCCGTAGATCGGGGTTCGGATGCCCTGTCCGATCCGGGACAGCCGAATGAGCGGGGTCCAGCCGATCGTCTCGAGGACCGAGTCGTAGGGCTTCAGGTGCTGACGGGTCATGGAAGAGTCGCTCCACCGGGAGGGGGGCGGAAGTTGAGCGGTTGCAGGAACGGGACCGCGATGGGTTTGCCGTCGCGCAGCGCCGGAGCGTACCGGAGACGGGGGGCGGCGGCCAGCGCGGCGGAATCGAGCGCCGGATAGCCGCTCGATTCCTGAATGGCGGTGGACTCTGGCACGGCGCGGCCGGTCGAGTCGAGAAACAACCTGAGGATGACCGAGCCACCGATGCGCTGGGCGGCCAAGGCGGCCGGGTACTGGACCGGGGCGTCGGGATTGAGCGGGATCGGGGGTTCGTCGCGCCTGCCCGCGGTGCTGGGCTGGTCGGCCGGGAGGGCAACGGTAGCGTCGGGCTTCGGGCCGCAGCCGAGGCAGCAGAGCAGGCTGATCGCGAGACCCGGGCGGTTCACGATCCGGGTTCCGCCTGCCGTTTGAGCTCGGCCAATCGGTTGAGTGCCTCCAGCGGTGTCAGCTGCTCGACGTCGAGGGCCGCGAGCGCCGTGCGGATCGGGTCGCTGGCCGGCGTGGTTCGGGGCGAGCTTCCGCTCTTGGTTGCCCGCGCCGGCCGATCGCCGAAGAGCGCGAGCTGGCCTTCGTCCGTGGCAGGCGGCTGGCCCGGGACCATCCGGTGTTCCCCTTCGAGGGTCAGCAGGACCTCGCGCGCCCGCCCGACGACCTGATCGGGCAGCCCGGCGAGTTGGGCGACATGGATCCCGTAGGAACGGTCGGTGCCACCGGCTTCGAGGCGGTGGAGAAAGACCACGGTGTCGCCGGTTTCGCGGACGGCCACGTTCATGTTTCGGGCGTGGGCCAGCCGCTCCGGCAACTGCATCAGCTCGTGGTAGTGGGTCGCGAACATCGTCTTGCAGCCAAGGCGGTCATGCAGGTGCTCGGTGACCGCCCAGGCGATCGCGACCCCGTCGTAGGTTGAGGTTCCCCGCCCGATCTCGTCGAGGAGGACGAGGCTCTTGGGTCCGGCGTTGTGGAGGATGGCGCTGGTTTCGCTCATCTCAACCATGAACGTCGATTGGCCCCGGGCGAGGTTGTCGCTGGCGCCGACTCGGGTGAAGAGGCGATCGACCATGCCGATCGTTGCCTGCGCCGCGGGCACGAACGAACCGAGCTGTGCCATCACCACGACGAGCCCGATCTGCCGGAGGATGGTCGATTTGCCCGCCATGTTCGGGCCGGTGACCAATTGAACCCGACTCGCCGCCTCGAACTTCACGTCGTTGGGGATGAACGACTCGCGCGGCATCAGCCGTTCGATGACGGGGTGGCGGCTCTGGAGCAGCGCGAGGTCGAATCCGTCCGTCACCACTGGCCTGACATACCGATGCAGCACCGCGACCTCGGCGAGCCCGGTCCAGGCATCGAGGTGCGCGAGGATCTTCGCGGTTCGCTGGATCCG
Source organism: uncultured Gemmatimonadota bacterium (assembly GCA_902826755.1). Taxonomy (GTDB): domain Bacteria; phylum Gemmatimonadota; class Gemmatimonadetes; order Gemmatimonadales; family GWC2-71-9; genus SHZU01. Next base: position 44,877 of record CADEGB010000001.1, on the reverse strand, counting down.
GCCGATCGCGGCGCCGACCTGGCTTCGCAGGGCGTTGAACAGCTCGGCTTCGCGGGCGCCCATTCGTTCTTCGGCGCCGAGCACCTTGGCCTCGTATTCCTTGAGCTCGGGCGTGACGTACCGTTCGGCGGTGGCGAGCGTTTGCCGCCGCTCGTAGTCGGCCGGGATCCTGGCCGAGTGGGTCCGGGTTACCTCGAGGAAAAATCCGAAGACCTTGTTGTATCCGACCTTGAGCGATCCGATGCCGGTGCGGTCGCGTTCTCGTTGCTGGATCGAGGCGATGTACTGTTTGCCGCCGTCACGGAGGCTGCGGGACTCGTCGAGTTCGGGGTCGAACCCGGGCCGGATGACGCCACCGTCGGCCAGATTGACCGGCGGCCGATCGGTGAGCGCGGTCTCGAGTTCGGAGGTCAGGTCCTCGAGTCGGTCGAGGTCGCCGAGGAGCGCGGCGAGCGGATGATCGACCTGACCGCCGGGGATCAGCTCGGCCAGCGCGGCCGCCACCCGGGGAAGGCGTCGGAAGGAGTCGCGGAGCGCGCCGAGTTCGCGAGGGTTGGCCCGTCCCGCCGCCGCGCGGCCGGCCAGTCGCTCGACGTCCCGCACGCCGTCCAGGGCTTCGCGGGCGTCGGCCCGGGGGCCGGGTCGTTCCACGGCGGCCTGGACGGCGTCGAGGCGCCGGTTGACCTCGGCTACGTCGCGGAGGGGTGAAAGGACCCACTGCCGGAGGAGCCGGGCGCCCATCGGCGTGACGGTCGCGTCGAGCGCTTCGAGCAGGGTGACACCGCGGGTGCCGGCGCGGAGTGGCTCGACCAGCTCGAGATTCCGGCGGGTCATCTCGTCGAGCCAAAGGAACCGTTCGGATCGGCGGACGGCAGGCCGGAGGAGGTGTGCCAGGCCGCCCGGCTGGATTTCGCTCAGGTATCGGAGCAGTGCCCCCGCGGCGCCCACGGCGGCGCGGTCATCCGCCTCGAGGCCCCACCCGTCGAGGGAGGCCACGGCAAACCGGCGGCAGAGTTCCTCGCTGGCGAGTTCGGCGTCGAACTCCCAACTCTCGCGGCGGGTCAGCATTCCCTCGTGATCGGTCGGACCGGCATCCGGTGGCATGACCAACTCCGCCGGCGCGATCCGGCCGAGGGCCTCATCGAGCCGTTCGGCCGGGAGGGTCTCGAGGAAGAACTCGCCGGTCGAGAGATCGATCGCGGCGAGGCCGGCCGAGTGACGGTCATCGCCGGGATGAAGCGCCATGATGAAGTTGTTCCGGCTTCCGGGGAGCCAGTCTTCCTCGAGGAGCGCGCCAGGGGTGACGGTTTCCACCACCTCGCGGCGAACGATTCCCTTGGCCTTCTTGGGATCCTCGACCTGCTCACAGATCGCCACCCGGTGGCCTCCGGCCACCAGCTGTTTGAGGTATTCAGCCGCTGCTTTGACCGGAACGCCGGCGAGCGGGACGCCGTCACCGCGCGCCGTCAGGGTGATGTTGAGGAGCCGAGACGCGACCTCGGCGTCGTCGTAAAACATCTCGTAGAAGTCACCCATCCGGAAAAAGAGGATCTTGTCGCGGTGGTGCGACTTGATCTCCTTGTACTGCTTGAGGAGCGGGGTGTTCTCCGAGAGCGAGAGGCTCACGCGATGCCTGGCGTCACTGGTCGACCACCACGATGAATGGCTTGCCCCCGATCCGGGTTCGGATCGTGGCGAGGGCGGTGGTGGCTGCCGCTCGACTCGGGAAGGGTCCGGCCCGCACTTTGAAGAACCCGCCCTCGCGGACCACCTGAGCCTCGAACCCGGCCCGCTTCAGCTTCGCCACCGTCTCGTCCGCATTGGCTTGGGTCGGGGCAGCGATGGCCTGGACCCAGATGCCCTTGGTGGCCGGGGCGGGCGCGGCCGGTTTGGCGGGGGTCCTGGCGGAGTCCCGGGGCGCCTCGGTTGGTGCGACGGCAGTCGGCTTGGAGCTGTCCCGGGTCATGGTGGCGAGGGCGGAGCAGCGTTGCCGCTGATACTCGAGCTGGTTCTTGAGCTCGACGTCGGCGGCGTTGGCGGCCAGGCCCAGATCAGCGAGTCGGCAAGCTTCCGCGGCGTTCTGGAGGTCACCGGCGGCCCTGGCGCCCCAAAAGGCCGCTTGAGCAATCAGGGGACTGGTGGGATAGTCGCTCACGACCCGGGCAAACTGGGCGAGAGCGGATCCGGGGTTGCCGTTGGCGTAGGCGACCATGCCGAGCAGAAAGAGGGCATCGTCGGCCCAGGCCGAGGTCGAGTACTCGACGACGACCCGACGGAGGTGAATCCCCCGATCGTGCTCGGTGGCCGCCACCAGGCCGGCGGCGTAGAGAATCTGGGGATAGAGGGAGTCCGTCGGTTCGGTGGCGGACTGGAGCCGCTGCACGATGGCGCGGGCGGAATCCGGCAACCCGTTCTGAGCGAGTTGAACGGCCGCCACGAGCCGAGGCTCGGTCTGCGCCTCGCCCGGTCGTGCCACGAAGGCGAGAAGGGCGACGGCCCCGAGAGAGACGATCAGGCGGCGCGTTGCCATGGCAGCACGAGCTCCATACAGAGGTCGAAAAGGATGGCCCGCTCGTCGGAGACGGCCGTGGTCTTGAGCCGTTCGTCAGCCCGTCGCAGCGCGACGAAGGCCGCCTCGATACGGGCAAGCGGCCATTGGGGGGCCAGCCGGGCCCACTGCGCGGCGGCCTGATCGTAGCCGAACCGGTAGGGAGGCCGGGTCCGAAACAGGGCCTGTTTGATCGCGCCGACGAGCGCGGCGCCACGAGTTCCCCGGTCGAGGAGCGTACGGGCCAGGCCGATGCCAGTCACCGCCGGTCCGAGGAGCGCCACCAGGCCGACGCCGGACACCCCGGTCTGCGCGAGCAGGTGGGGGAGGATCGACACCGCGCGGCCAACCTGTCCCTCGAGGACGAGATCGCGCCAGTCGGCCTGGGTCTCGCCGTGACGAATGCCGAGGAGAGCGGCCACGCGGTCGAGCGTGAGCGGGGCACCCCCACCCAGCCCCGCGAGCTTGTCGAGCTCGGAGCGAATGTCACTCAGACCGCCGCCGGTGACCTTGACGAGGTGTTCCGCCGCCGAGTCCTCCAGGGCCACGCCGAGCTGTTCGGCGCGCCGCACCAGCCATCGCTGCGCCCGATCGCTCGGCAGGTGGTCCATCCGGACGGAGAGGGTTTTGGCGGCGAGGTCGGCGTCGACGTCGTCTTCGCTGCCGCCCTGCACGAGGACGAGTACCGTTTCCAGCGCTGGTCGGCCAAGGTAGCGGAGGACCGCGGCTTTGGCCTTGGCCCGTTTGTTCCACGACTCGACATCGCGTATCACCACGACCCGCTTATCGGCCATCATGGGCAGCGTGGTGCAGAGCGTCTCGGCCTGTTCGGGGTCGAGCGAAGCGGCGGATCGCTGGTCGTAGTTGAAATCCCGGAGCGAGGGGTCGACCGTGCGATCGAGAATCTCGGCCACGATCTCTTCCTTCAGCACTTCCTCGGGGCCGTGGAGGTAGAGCGAGCCCGGCACCTCCCCTTTACGAAGGGCTTTGAAGAGCGTGTCGAAGGACTCGGTTCTCAGGGCGGTCATTGCCAGGGGAATCTATAGCCGCCGGGGGGGAAGGACGAGGCGTCCGGCGGATCCCTATGGTCGCAGGAAGCTCTGAACGAACATCAAGGCGCTCAACGACTTGGCGTCCCGGATCTCACGCCGCCGGATCATCCGGCCCACCTCCGACCATGGGAACTCGAAGACCGTGATGAACTCGTCGCGGTCGCGGTGGGTTTCGACCGGGGTCAGGTCGTGGGCCAGATAGAGGTGAATTCGCTCGTCGGTGAAGCCTGGGGCGGTGAAGATGTTGGTCAGGTAGGTGAGTTGGCCGGCCTGAAAGCCGGCTTCCTCGCTCAACTCCCGGGCGGCGCAATCCTCGGGGGCCTCCCCTGGCGCGAGGGTGCCGGCTGGTACCTCCCAGATGAAATCGTCGGCGGCGTGCCGGAACTGGCGGATGAGAACGACCCGGGGGTCAGCGGCGGCCGGCGGGTCGAGCATCGGGACCACCGCGGCAGCTCCGGGGTGTCGGATCATCTCGAGTTGGCCTTCGGAGCCATCGGGGAATTGGACTTGGTCGACGTCCAGCCTGATGACGCGTCCGGTGTGCACTCGGGTCGACTTGATGATCATAGAAGTCCTAATTGCTACTACTAAGTGATTTCACCCAGATGATGGGGATCTTGGCGGCTTCCTTGAGGAGGTAGCCGATTTCGCGTGATCCGCCCGGGTTGATGGGGCTTTCGGGAGCCGGGGACGTGTAGGCAGTGAGACTGAGCCGCGATGCTTCGAGGCGAAGCCTGCCGAGGTGGAATCCGTCGCTGACCAGGAGGACGGAGCGGATCCCGCCGCCTCGGGCCCATTCGCCGAGCGCGGTCATCGATGCCTGGGTTGACTGACCGTGGGGCAATTCGACGACGGCGGAGTCGGGAACCCCGGCTTGGGTCAGGTAGCGGGCCTGGACTCGGGCTTCGCTCTCGGAGTCGCCGGGGTGGGTGCCGCCAGTGGCCACGATGCGAGGGGCCAGACCGAGTCGGAAGAGGTCGAGGGCGTGATCGATCCGCGCCTTGAGTACCGGCGACGGCTTCCCGTTGTACTGCGCGGCGCCGAGGATGACGATGGCGTCGACGGACCGGCGTTGGTCCTGGCGACTCTGCCGCCAGACCCAGGCCACGAGGCCCAGATAGACGACGCCGCCCAGGAGGGCGGCGCGGACGAGCCACCGGACCGCCGGAGGGATCACAGCGTGAACGATTCGCCGAGGCGGGGAACGGTGACCTCGGCCACTCCGCACTCCCGGAGGATGCCGGCCATGGCGGTGGCGGCGTCCGGCTCACCGTGGACCACGAACGCGCGTCGGACCGGACCGCCAAGGGCTTTGACCCAGGCCCGAAGTTCGGTTCGATCGGCGTGGGCGGAGTAGCCGCCGATCGTCTCGACTTCGGCTCGACGGGGGACCATCTCGCCGAAGATCCTGACCTCCTCGGCACCCTCCTGGATCCGGCGGCCGAGCGTATGCTCCCCCTGGAAGCCGACGAACAGGACGAGGTTCCGCGGGTTGCTGACGTGGTTGGCCAGGTGATGGAGGATCCGGCCGGATTCGGCCATTCCGGAGGCCGCGATGATGATGGCCGGGCCCGTGAGGGTGTTCAACCGCTTGGACTCGTCGACCGAGCGGACGTATTTGACCATCGAGAAGTCGAAGACCTGGTCGGTCCGTTCGAACAGCCGCTCCCGCCGATCGAACACCTCGGGGTGCATCCGAAACACGGTGGTCGCGTCGACCGCGAGGGGGCTGTCGACGAAGACCGGGATGTCGGGGATGACGCCGGTCCGGGCAAGGTGGTGGAGCGAATAGACCAGTTCCTGGGTCCGCCCCACGGCAAACGACGGAATCAGGATCTTTCCGCCGCGGGCGGCGACGCGCTTGATGATTTCGCCGAACCGCTGTTCGGCTTGATCCGTCGACTCGTGATCGCGGTTGCCGTAGGTGGATTCGATGATCAGGGTATCGATCGGTCCGACCGGCGGATCGGGGTCGCGAATGATCGGGAGCCCACTGCGGCCGATGTCACCCGAGAAGACGATTCGGTGACCGCCGTCTTCGGTCAGGCGGAGATCGACCGAGGCGGAGCCGAGGATATGGCCGGCGTCGGTGAACTCGAAAGCCAGGTGCTTGCGAAGGTGGGTGATCCGTTTGTACGGCACACCCACGATCAGATCCTGCACGGCGATCGCGTCGGCGAGGTTGTACAGCGGCTCGCTCTCGGGCCCTTTGGCGCGGCCATGGCGGGTAAGGAACTCCGCGTCCTTGACCTGAATGTGGGCCGCGTCGGGGAGCATCACGGCGGTGAGGTCGCGCGTGGCGGGTGTGGCGTAGATCGGGCCGTGAAAGCCGTGCCGGACCAGCAGCGGCAGGCGGCCCGCGTGGTCAATGTGGGCATGGCTCAGGACCACCCCGTCGATTCGGCGGGGGTCGAGCGGAAGCTCGGCGTTTTTGCGGGCTGCTTCGACGCGACGACCCTGAAAGAGGCCGGCGTCGAGGAGGAAGCGGGCTCCGGCCGCTTCGAGGAGGTGCATCGAGCCGGTGACTTCACCAGCCGCGCCCCAGAACGTCAGGCGAATTCCACTCACGCTGTTCCTCTCGTGATCCGGATCGGATCGAGGTTATCGGGTTCCAAAGAGCCGATCGCCGGCGTCACCGAGACCGGGGAGAATGTACCCGTGGTCATTGAGTTGCCGATCCAGCGCCGCGGCATAGATCGGGACATCCGGGTGCTTGGCGGCAAACCCGCGCACTCCCTCCGGGGCGGCCACCAGGCAAAGGAACCGGATCCGGGTTGCGCCGACGGCCTTGAGTTTGGCCACCGCCGCCGCCGCGGAACCGCCCGTGGCCAACATCGGATCGAGCAGGAAGACGTCGCGGGCGTCACTGGCCTCCGGCACCTTGAAATAGTAGCTGACCGGCTCGAGGGTCTCATGATCCCGGTACAGGCCGATGTGGCCAACCCGGGCCGAGGGTACGAGTTGCAAGATTCCGTCCACCATCCCGAGTCCGGCCCGGAGGATCGGTACCAGGACCAACTTCTTGCCGGCCACCCGGTTAGCCGTCATCCGTTCGAGGGGGGTCTCGATCGTGACCGATTCGGTGGCCAGCTCGCGCGTCACCTCGTAGGTCATCAGCATGGCGATTTCGCCGACGAGCTGGCGAAAGTTCTTGGTCGCGGTTTCACGATCCCGCATGATCGCCAGCTTATGTTGAATGAGCGGATGGTCGAGGACGGTGAGGGTGGGGTGATCCGGGTGTGGGGGCATGGGGAGAATATAGCGCCCGGGAGGCGGACCGCCCGGTGGTCCCGAAGGCCAATCCGAAGAGTGGTGGCCGGCCCCGCAGAACGCCCGTAACCTTCTAATCCTACAGGAGATAGCGCATGAAGATCGGATTGGCAGTAACCGGGTTGGTCGGCATGGTGGCCAGCGTTGCGGTGGCCCAGCCCAACCCATTCAAAATGCCGAAGAGCACGCTCAAGGCCCAGGTGACGTATCAGCTCGGGGGCGACCAGACCGGGACCGCCGAGACGGCCATCGATGGCGAGCGGTTCATGTCGAAGTCGACCGGCACGATCAAGATGATGGGCAAAGAGAACAAGGCGTCCAGCTGGACGCTGGTGACGCCAGACTCGATGTATTCGATCGATCTGGAGAAGAAAGAGGGCCTGGTCGGCCCCAACCTGCTGCCCCGCTACGCCAAGGCCTACGACGACCTCGATGGAGCTGGCAAGAAGCGCTTCCACGACAACATCAAGGAAATGGGCGCGATGATGTCGAAGGCGTTCGACGTGAACTCCTTCGGGTCGCTGGGCGAGAAGCTCGGAGACGAGACGATCGCGGGGGAGGTCTGCGAAAACCGGCAGTTCGGCACCTTCCAGGTCTGCTCGATGAAGAAGGGACCCCGCCTGGCTCTCAAGACCACGGGTGACCTTCTCTGCTTCCGGTTCGAACAGACGGCCACTTCGGTCTCGCTGGCGGCGCCCCCGGGCTCGGCGTTCGAGCCGCCCTCGGGGATCACGTACCGTCCAATGATGGGAGGCCAAGACCCAGACTCGGCGGCTCGGGCGATGGTGGCCTACATTTCGAGCCAGGAGTTGGCCGACTCGATCGCGGCGTCGAAGGCTGAGTTGGAGAAAGCCAAGGCGGAAGCGGCGGCCAAGGGGCAGCCGACGGAGATGACGCCTGAGCAGAAGGAGCAGATGAAGGCGGCGTGCGACTTCATCAAGAACGTGGACATGGGCGCGGTGATGGCCAATGTCGCGACCGAGATGAAGAAGGCGATGGCCAACGCCGCGAAGGACGCGGCCAAGAACGCCGCGACCAGCAAGCTCAAGGGGCTGCTGAAAAAGCCCAGGATTCCGTAGCGGCAAACCACCATTTCTTCCACAAAGGGTGATCCGATGGTGATCGGACGTTGGCGGCTGTTGGCGGCGGTTGGGCTCCTGACAGTGGCCGTGGCCGGTTGTGCCAGCGGCCCTCGATACGACCTGGTGATCCGCGGTGGTCGGGTGATGGATCCGGCCTCCGGGCTCGACTCGGTCCGCAACGTGGGGATCCTGGCGGGGAAGATCGCGGCGATCTCGGCCGAGCCGTTGGCCAGTGACAGCGTGCTCGATGCCAACGGACTGGTGATCGCCCCGGGTTTCATCGATCTCCACGCCCACGGCCAGTCGACCAGCGACATGGAGATCCAGGCCCGGGACGGGGTCACGACCGCGTTGGAGATGGAGGTGGGGGTCTATCCGGTCGACCCGTGGTACCAGTCGATGGTTGGCAAGGCGCCCCTCAACTACGGCGCGACGGTGAGCCACATCGCGGCCCGATTTGCCGTATTCCACGATGTCGAGGTGGGACACTGGCCGCTGAACCGAGCGGCAACGGCTGGGCTCGGGCCGGATCCGGCCGGAGCGAACTCAGCGGCCAACCCCGGTCAGGTCGAAGCGCTCGGGGGCGCGATCCGCAGGGGGCTCGATGAGGGCGCCCTCGGCGTCGGGTTCGGAATCAACTACACGCCCGCCGCGACCCCGGATGAGATCGCCAGCATGTTCCGGATTGCCGCGGAGCGGAAGATGCCGGTGTTCGTCCACACGCGTGCCTTCGGCATCGGGGCGATCCGCGAAGCGATCACCACCGCGGCCGCCACTGGCGCGGCGCTCCACGTGGTTCACGTCGGCAGCAGCGCGGGCGACGACCTGCCGACGGCGTTGGCGCTGATCGACTCCGCCAAGGCCGGGGGGATGGATCTGACGACCGAGGTGTATCCGTACACGGCGGCGTCGACGATGCTCGAGTCAGCGTTGTTCAATCCGGGCTGGCAAGCCAATCTGAAGATCGACTATCCGGATCTGGCCTGGGCCAAGACGGGCGAACGGCTCACGAAGGAGAGCTTCGATCGGTACCGCAAGGAAGGTGGCTGGGTCATCATCTACATGATGAAGGACGCCAACGTCGAGCGGGCCATTGCCCACCCTGGGGTGATGATCGCGAGCGACGGGGTACCCTTCGTCAATGGTACCGGTCACCCGCGGGGCGCGGGTTCGTTTGCCCGGGTGCTCGGCCACTACGTGCGGGAGCGGAAGGCGCTCGGGCTGATGGACGCGCTGGGGAAGATGACGATCCTGCCCGCGCGGCGGTTGGAGGGTTTCGTGCCGGCCATGAAGAACAAGGGCCGCATTGCCGTCGGCGCCGACGCGGACCTCACGCTCTTCGATCCGGCAACCGTTATCGACCGGGCCACGTTCACCGAGCCGACCCAGCCGTCGGCCGGGATTCCGCACGTGATCGTGGGGGGAACGTTCGTGGTCCGGGGTGGTGAGTTGGTGAAGGGCGTGTTTCCCGGCAAGCCCGTCCGGGTCAGCCCCCCGACGAAGTGACCCGTCCGGAGTCGTTGGCGAGGACCAGCTTTCCGAGAACCTGACGCGAGGACATCCTGGCGTAGGCCTGGGGAAGCTGGTCCATCGGCACGACCCGATCGATGACGGGTTTGACCCGCCCCTCGGCGTACCACCGGGTGAGTTCGGTGTAGGCCGCGGCGCTGGCCGCCGGTTCCCGGCGGGCAAAATCCCCCCAGAACACCCCGACGATCGACGCCCCCTTGAGCAGGGTCAGGTTCAGGGGCAGGCTCGGGATTCCACCCTGGGCAAATCCGATCACGAGGTACCGCCCCCGCCAGCCAATCGATCGAAACGCCGGTTCCGTCAGGTCGCCGCCGACGGGGTCGTAGATGACGTCCGGACCGGCTCCTCCGGTCAGCCGCTTGATCTCGTCACGGAGGTTCCCGCCGCCGTAGTCGATCGTCTCGTCCGCGCCGAGGCTGCGGCAGAAGGCGGCCTTGGCGGCGGTTCCCGCGGCGGCAATGACTCGAGCTCCGACCGCCTTGGCGATCTGGATCGCGGAGGTTCCGACGCCCCCGGCGGCCCCGAGAATCAACACCGTTTCGCCGGCCCGGAGGGCGGCCCGGTCGATCAGCGCGTGGTGGGACGTGCCGTAGGTCAGGGTAAACGCGGCCGCTTCCGTGACGGGGAACTCCGGCGGCAGCTTGACCAGCCGATCGGCGGCGACGGTGGCGTGGGTCGCGAAGCCGCCGATGCCGGCCAGTGACGCAACCAGATCGCCTGGCGCGATGCTGGTGACGCCGGATCCGACTCGCTCGACGACGCCGGCGAATTCGGAGCCGGGCACGAAGGGCGGCGGTGGTTTGAACTGGTACTTCCCCTGGACGATGAGGAGATCGGGGAAGTTGAGGCTGGCGGCGCCGATGGCCACCACTGCCTGGCCCGGTTCCGGGTCCGGGACGGACCAGTCCTTCCACTCGAGGTGTTCGACCCCGGTGGGAGTGGTGCAGACCCAGGCTTTCACTGGCAGGGCGGGACGCCCTCCGGGCGGACGGCGCGGAGCACGATGACCGTGACGTTGTCGGTCCCGCCGCCGGCGAGCGCGTCGGCGACCAGCGCCTGGCACGCCTGCTCGGATGAGGTGAGGGTGCGGAGCCGCTCGGCAATTCGCTCGTCCGAGACATGCTTGGTAAGCCCGTCGGAGCACAGGAGCGTCACGTCGCCGGGTTGGACCCCATGTTTGGTGACCACGGGGCGGCTGTGCCGGCCGCCGATGGTACTCGAGAGCACGTGCGCAAAGCGGGTGTGGGGCGCTTTCTCGGCCGGGATGACGCCCGAGTCGACCAGTTCCTGCGCCATCGTCTGATCACGGGTCAGTTGTTCGAGACGTCCCTCTCGGAGCCGATAGCAGCGACTGTCCCCGACGTGGAGGAGGTAGCAGGTCGGCCAGACGGTCATCAGCGCGGTGAGGGTGGTGGCGCTGCCCCCGTCTCCGCCGGTTTCGAAGGAGCGGGCCACCACGGCGTGGTGGGTCGCCACGGCGCCGTCCTCCAGCGCGGCGAAGAACGCGGCCTCGTCGGCCGTGTCGGCGTTGAGGACGCACCGCATGGTATCGGTGGCGTAGCGGGTGATCGTCTCGACCGCGGCGCGACTGGCCACCTCGCCGCCCGCGTGACCGCCGACCCCATCGGCCACCATGGCAAACGACGCCAGCCGCTGACTCGGCAGTTCGAGCAGTTCGGGATTCGGCAGACTGGTGCCGCCGACTCGCATCGTTTTGTGGAGCGTGGAGAACAGGAAATGGTCCTGATTTTCCTTTCGCACCAGACCGACATGGGTCAGGCCGAAGAAATCGAGGTCCTGGTCGCGCGGCTTCCAGGCGGCTGGCGGCGTCTCGGTCGGTGGCGGGTCGGTCACGTCCCGAAGCTACGAAGGCGGGGCCGCTGCCGCCATATGGCGGGATCCAATCGCGGTGGCCGTCGGCCGCTCCCCTCGCCGGTCGCGGCTAGCGCCGGTAGTTTCCGGCATTGGCTCGGATCGTCCCCCTCATCCATCAGGTCGTGAACGTATGCGTGCTCGTTTCATCGTTGGAACGTTGGTTCTGGCTGGGACGTTGGCGGGGACCGCCGCCGGCCAGACCCTGTTTGTCCGCCAGCCGTCCGTCAGCGAGCGGCACATCGCCTTTGCGTACGCGAACAACATCTGGGTCGTGGACCGCTCGGGCGGGGATGCTCGTCGGGTCACCAGCTACCACGGCGAGACGGCCGATCCCAAGCTGTCGCCGGACGGGAAGTGGATCGCGTTCACCGGCCAGTACGGAGGGACCGGGTCCGTTTACGTCGTGGCGGTGGAGGGGGGCGATGCCCGGCGGCTGACCTGGCATCCGGCCGGCAGCGTGGTCACGGGGTGGACGCCCGACAGCCGGCGGGTCGTCTTCACCTCGGCGCGGGCCACCAAGGCGCCGAGTGCCGGGATCACTCAGTTCTGGACCGTTGGGGTGGATGGGGGCGCCGAGACCCCGATGGCCATTCCTCGCGGCTCGGATGGCGCCCACAGCCCTGACGGCCGCCGCTTTGCCTACGTGATGCCCAACATCTGGGACACGGAATGGCGGAACTACCGCGGCGGGCAGGCGCGGGCCATCTGGATCGCGCGGCTCGACAACCTGGAGTTTGAAAGTCCCGCCTGGACCGACAGCCGGGACCTGAGCCCGACCTGGCTCGGGGAGACGGTCTACTTCCTGTCGGACCGCGACTATCTCATGAACGTCTGGGCGTACGACACGCGGACGCGGCAGACGACCCAGGTTACCCGATTCACGGACTATGACATCAAGTCGCTGTCGGCCGGCGGCGGGGTCCTGGTCTTCGAGAAGGGGGGTCGAATCCACCTGCTCGACCCCAAGAACGGCCGCGCCGAGGCGGTGAACATCACCGTGCGGGGAGACTTCCCCTGGCTGGCGCCGCAATGGAAGGCGGTCGATCGACTGGTGTTCAACGCGGCGTTGTCCCCCACCGGGAAGCGGGCGCTGTTCGAGGCTCGGGGCGAGATCTTCTCGGTCCCCGCGGAAAAGGGGGATTGGCGGAACCTGACGAACACCCCTGGCGTCGCGGAGCGGGAACCGGCGTGGTCGCCCGACGGGAAGTGGGTCTCTTACTTCAGCGACCGGAGCGGAGAGTATCGGCTGGTCCTGGCCGCGGCCGACGGGGCCACGGCGCCGCGGGAAATCGAGCTCCCGTCGCCGACGTTCTACTTCACGCCGTCGTGGTCTCCGGATTCCAAGAAGGTCCTCTTCACCGACACTCATCTGGGGCTCTGGGTGGTCGACGTCGCCAGTGGTAAGGCCACCAAGGCTGACAACGACCAGTGGATGGTGCCTGAGCGATCGATCAATCCGGTTTGGAGTCCGGATTCCAGGTGGATTGCCTACGCGAAGCGGCTGCCCACCCAGTTGCACGCGATCTTTCTGTACGATGTCGCGGCCGGCCGGGCACATCAGGTGACCGACGGGCTCGCCGACGCGGTGTGGCCGGCTTGGGACGCCTCCGGCAAGTACCTCGCCTTCCTGGCGTCGACCGATTTCGGCCTCAACACCGGCTGGCTGGAAATGCAGTCGTACGATCGACCGGCTACCCGGGCGCTCTACCTCACTGTTCTCGCCAAGAGCGATCCGTCGCCGCTGCTACCGCAAAGCGACGAGGAGCCAGTCACCGACACGACCGGGGTTGCGAAGAAGGATTCGACGGCCGGGAAGCCGCCGACCGTGGTGGTCGATCTCGACGGGATCCAGACCCGGATCGTGGCCACCGACGTGGTCGCGCGGGACTATTCGATGCTTCGAGCCGGCCCGGCCGGGACCTTCTTCTTCCTCGAGGCCGTCCCGGCGACCGGCGCGACGCGCGGTCCCGCCCCGGGGAGTACCCTCCACCGCTGGCAGCTCAAGGATCGGAAGGCGGCTGCCTTCGCGACCGGGGTGCGGGGTTATCGCATCTCGGCCAACGGGAAGAAGATTCTCTACCAGGCCAGAGCGGGCAGCTGGCACATCGTGGATGGCGAAGCTGCCCCGCCGGCAGCCGGGACGGGAGCCGTCAACGTGGCGGCGGTACGGACGCTGGTGGATCCGAAGGTCGAGTTCAAGCAGATGTTCGACGAGGGATGGCGGTTTCAGCGGGACTTCCTTTACGTCCCGAACCTGCATGGTGCGGACTACGTGAAGACGAAGGCGTTGTACGCGCCCTTCATCGATCATGTCCGGCACCGGTCCGATCTGGTGTACCTGCAAGACGTCCTCGGTGGCGAGGTGGCCGTCGGTCACTCGTTCGTGTTTGCCGGCGACCTTCCGGAGGTTCCGAACGCCGGTTCGGGCCTGCTCGGCGCCGACTACGAGATCGTCGACAACCGGTATCGAATCGCCAAGATCTACAGCGGGGAGAACTGGAATCCGACCGTGGTCGGTCCGCTCGCCGCGCCGGGACTCGGCGTGAGCGTGGGCGACTACGTCGTCGCGATCAACGGGACCGAACTCACGGCTCGCGACAACATCGATCGGCTGCTCGAAGGGACGGCGGATCGGCAGATCACGATCGCGGTCAATGGCCGGCCAACGCTCGAGGGCGCCCGGCGGGTGACGGTGGTCCCGGTCCGCAACGAGGCCGGGCTCCGGACCTTTGACTGGGTCGAATCCAACCGTCGCCGAGTCGACCAGCTCTCCGGCGGGAAACTCGGCTACGTCTATCTCCCGAACACCGGGGAGGGCGGGTACACGTTCTTCAATCGCTACTTCTTCGCGCAGCAGGATCGCCAGGGCGTGGTGATCGACGAGCGTTACAACGGCGGTGGTTCGGTGGCCGACTACATCGTGGAGCTCCTGAACCGGCCGCTCCAGGGGTACTTCAACAACCCGGTGGGGAACCGGCAGCCGTTCACGACCCCGGCCGCGGGCATCTGGGGTCCCAAGGTGATGTTGATCAACGAGAGCGCCGGTTCCGGTGGCGACATGTTGCCGTACATGTTCCGACAGATGAAGATCGGGCCGTTGATCGGGACCAAGACGTGGGGCGGCCTGGTGGGCATCTGGGACACCCCGCCGCTCATCGACGGCGGGGCGATGTTGGCGCCGCGGGGCGGGTTCTTCGATCTCGACGGCAAGTGGGCGGTCGAGAACGAGGGCGTGGCGCCGGACATCGTGGTCGAGATGACGCCGAAGGACGTCGCGGCTGGCCGGGATCCCCAGCTCGAGCGAGCGGTCGAAGAGGCGATGCGAATGTTGCGCGAGAAGCCGGTGGTACTCAAGCCGGAGCCGCCGCCGCCGGTCCGGGCCCGCCGGCCGGGTTCGCCCCCGCGATAAAGCAGCGACTGGGTCCCTCGTTTCCTTGGGCCGCCGGGGGTTCGTTCCCCGGCGGTCCTCGTCGTCACGCCAGCCCGTAGCTCCTCCGAATCGGGACCAACTGGCGCTGGCCGGCCGCGCGGCCAACCTACCGGCGCCGGCGGCCTGTGAGGACGGGTCGAACCTCCAGCCCAAACTCCGCCTCGTTGGAGTTCCCGATCAGTGCCTTCCCGTCGCTGATGGCAAGAACCACCGGGAGGTTGCGGGTTCGGCTCACTTCGGTGCCATCTGAAATCCGGAGGATGCGGGAGTCCACGTAGTCGTAATCGAAACCAGGCCCGGGATGCTGTTTCGAAACGCCGGCGGTTTGAACCAGTAGGTACTCCGGGTCGAGCACGATCGCGTGGAGGGTGATGTCTCGAACCGTCCGTCCCGGCGGCCGGGCGAGCACGACTCCGCCGTCTCCCATGAGCCGGACTGCTGTTCCGCCATAATCGGCCAACCGTGTTTCCCATCGAAGGGTTCCAGACTTGTCGTAGAGCCGCACGGTGCCCGCGAGTGTCGGCGCGACGACAACGAAATCGCCTCGGAGGTCGCACGTGAGTCGTCCGGTCGAAGCAAGGCTCGGAAAAGGACTGATCGCGCATCTCCGGCGCTTGGAGATCGCTCTGTTCGGGTGCCGGCGGACAATCGGCCCTCGACCGGGGCCCACGCCAACGTTTTCGTGCCGGGGGTTGACTCAAAAGGGTCGGCGGCAACTGCAATAAACTCGTGAGCGATGCCGTCGGCCCTTTGGCGCTGCTCGTGGTTGGACGGGTAACTCACCGTGCAGCATGGCTCAGTCAGTAAGACCGCGATTGTCGCCCGCGCGGGGTAGCCGAGTGGCGCGATTCAAGCGCGCTCTGGCCATGGTAAACGATTGTCGGACACCGCACAGAGGATGTCCCCTGACTTCGGCGGTTGCACTTCAAACTTGATATCAGGCACCAAGAATCTCGTTTAGGCCCTCGAGCACCTGCGCCAGCTCCTCCGGGGAGGCCCGCCCCAGGCGCTTCCCCACGCGCTCCGTGGCGAGCGTGCGGATCTGGCTGATCTTCACCCAGGACCGCTTGGGCAACCGCGGCGCGACGAGTTCCAAGGTCAGCGGAAATCCCGCCCGCTGGGGCTGGCTCGTTAGCGCGACCGCGATCACGGTCCCGGAGCGCTCGTTGAAGATGTCATGGCTGAGAACCAGGACCGGTCGCTGACCCGCCTGCTCGTTGCCTCGAGTAGGGTTGAGATCCGCCCACCGGATCTCGCCCCTCAGTATTCCGGCCATGCGGCGGCATCCGATCCGAGTCCCTCTTCGGCGAGAGCCCGTTCCGCGGCGGGATCGAGCTTCCCGCACTCTTCCGCCAGACGGCGCCCCTCCAAGCGTTTGAGTTGGGCGGCGACGGCCGCCTCGATCGCTTGACTGCGGTTCGGGTAGCGTGCATCGCGGACTAAGCGATCGACCCGACGGACGGTCTGCGTATCGAGGGTAACGGCGACTTTGGTCTTGGCCATAGGACCTCCCGGTATGAGGATAAGTCATACCGCAGGACACCGCAAGACGCGTCGGGCGGCGGCGCACCTGAGAGGCCGGGATGCCTAGCGTAAAGGGCTGCCCGAGTGGTGCCTAACAACCCTTTCTGCCGACGACGTCAGCGCGGCCGGGTGGGGACCCGCCGGCCCGGCGTCCAAGGTGCCCCCGCTGCTTCCAGCGCGGCCTCGACCTGAGTCAAATCGCCCTCGACCAGCCGGATGATTTCGCGCGCGATGTCCTGAAGCTCGGTGGTGGCGCGGTCGATTTCGCGTCGCTGGGTGGCCGTCGGCATCTGACGGGTTTCCCAGTGGCCCCCGATGACTTCGCCGATCCGACCCATGACCGACTGCGTCGGCGATTCGTCGAGGCGCTGACGAGCCGGATCGCCGCGGAGGCGGAGATCCTGCGCCGCCAGGGCCCGCGCCACCGAGTCCATCCTGGCAAAGAGCGCCGGTTCTCCTCGAGGCGCCTCGAGCAGCGCCGCCCGGAGGTATCGGAGCCGTTCCCTGGCCCGCCCGATCTCGGCTGCGACGCTGGCGGCCTTCCGCATCAACTCGGCGGTGGACTGCTGGAACTCGGCCACCGCGACCGGGTCGGTGCCCGGCGGGAGATTCGGGACCGGCTTTACTTCGAAGGTCTGCGGCTGGCCGAGTCGGCGGACGCCGCTTTCCGACACGATGACGAGGTCGGCGGTGTAACGTCCCGGCGCGACGAGCGGCCCCGCCGGCGTCGACGCCCAGGGCGGCTGGAAGCCGGGTGGGTCGAGGTCGATCGGGTCCGGGGCGGGACCGCGAAGGTCCCAGTTGACCCGATGCAGGCCGGCCGTGGTCGGGCCCGAGAGCCAGCGCACGGGCCGGCCGGTGGCATCGGCGATCCGCACCAGGACTCGCGGTCCCTGCTCGATCGCTTCGGCGCGGAGCCGCTCGAACCCGGGGAACGGTACGTCGCGACCGGCGTCGCGGAGCGACTTCTCGGTGGCTTCGCGGCGTTCGCGGGCAGTCGTCGGGGCTTCTCGCAGGTAGTAGGTCAGGATCGCGCCGGGGGGCGGGTTGGGGGCCGTGAAATCGTCGCTCCCGGCCTCGGGTCGGCCGGGGGCCTGACCGAGCTGCGAGGGGACGTACCACCAGGCGGCACGAACGGGGAACAGCCGCCCGTCGTCGCCGGCCACGGCGCCCACCAGATCGCGGAGCGGCGAGTAGTCGTCGAGCACGTAGAAACCCCGGCCGAAGGAAGCGCCGACCAGGTCGCCATCGCGCCGGTGGATCTTGAGGTCGCGGAACGAAATCGTCGGAACGCCGCCGCTCAGCTTGAACCAGTCCCCGCCTCGGTTGGGCGTGTACCAGATCCCGAACTCGGTGCCGGCGAACAGCAGTTCCGGCTTGACGTGATCCTGCTGAATGCTCCAGACGATGGTGCCCTTGGGCAGGTTGGCGGCGATAGACCGCCAGGAGCGGCCGCCGTCGACGCTTTCGTACACGTAGGGCGAGAAGTCGCCGATCTTGTGAGCGTCGGCGACGACGTAGAAGGTCCGCGGGTCGGTCAGCGACGCCTCGACGTCGTTGACGAACGACAGGGGCGGGAGGCCGGGCAAGGCGCCGGCTCGAACCCAGCTCCGACCGCCGTCGGTCGTGACCTGGACCAGGCCGTCGTCGGTGCCGACGATCAGGGTACCGGCCTGGAGCGGCGACTCGGAGATGGCGGTCAGGGTGGCGTACTTCGACATCGCCGCGTTGTCGTGGAGAGCGTCGACGCTCCAGGTCCGGCCCATGAACGGCCGCTCGTAGCGATTGGCGCCGAGGGTCAGGTCGCCGCTGACGGCGGTCCAGCTGTGGCCGCGGTCGTCGCTCCGCCAGAGACGCTGCGATCCGAAGTAGATCCGATCGGGATCGTGCGGGCTCAGGAGCAGGGGCGAGTCCCAGTTCCATCGCTCGGGCGGATCGCCGGGGCCCGGCTGGGGCCGGACGTTGAGGGGCTCCTCGTTGCGGCGGTCGCGGCGGTGGAGGTTGCCCTCCTGGCTCATCAGGTAGAGCAGGTTGTCGTCCCGCGGGTCGATGGCCACGCCGTAGCCATCGGCGCCGAACGGTACGTACCAGTCCTGGTTGCGGATTCCGTCGCGGTTCAGGGTCCGCGACGGGCCGTGAATGGTGCCGAGATCCTGGGCACCCCCGAGGAGGTGGTAGAACGGCTCGGTGTTGCTAAGTGCCACTTTGTAGAACTGCGACACCGGCAGATTCCGGAAATGTCGCCAGGTGGCCCCTTCGTCGAAACTCTCGTAGAGGCCCGCGTCTGTGCCGACGAGGAGATGGCGGCCGTTGGCCGGGTCGATCCAGAGGGCGTGATTGTCGCTGTGCTTGTCGTGGCCGGTCTCGAGATAGTCGAAGGTGGCGCCGCCGTTCCGGGTGACGTGCAGAAATACGTCCATCTGATAGACGAGGTCGGCGTTGACGGGTGAGGCCTCGATTTCCTGGTAGTAATGCGGACCGGTGCCACCGGAGATGTAGCCGTTCCGCTTTTCCCAGCTCTCGCCGCGATCCATCGATCGGTAGAACCCGCGCTCCGCGGCCCCGGCTTCGATGGTGGCGTAGACGAGGGACGGGTGGGCGGGGGTGACCGCGAGACCGATCTTGCCGATGTCGCCCCGCGGAAGACCGGTGGCAAGCCGACGCCAGGTGGAGCCCCCATCGGTCGACTTGTAGATCCCGGACTTCGGGCCCCCGGCCAGGAAGCCCCAGACGTGACGGCGACGCTGATACGCCGCCGCGTACACCACGTCGGGATTGCCGGGATCGAACTCGAGGTCGGTAACCCCGGTGTGCTCGTCGATCTGAAGGACCGGCGCCCAGGTGATGCCGCCGTCCCGGGTTCGGTAAACGCCCCGTTCGCCGCCAGCGGACCAGAGCCCGCCTTCGGCGGCCACCAGGACGACGTTGCCGTCCTTGGGATGCACCAGAATCCGCCCGATGTGCTCCGACTTCGGCAGTCCCATCCGCTGCCAGGTCCGCCCCCCGTCGCGGCTCTTGTACACCCCGTCGCCCCAGCCGACGTGACGGCCGCTGACGTTTTCGCCGGTGCCGACCCAGACGATTTCGGGATTGGTGGGGTCGAGGGTGATTTCGCCGATCGAATACGAGGGCTGGTCGTCGAAGATCGGTGTCCAGGTCGTGCCGGCGTTGGTGGTCTTCCAGACGCCGCCGGATCCGGCCGCCACGTACCAGACCGACCGGTTCCGGGGGTGGACCTCGACATCGGCGATCCGACCGCTCATGAGGGCTGGCCCGATGGCGCGGAACGCGAGAGCCGCGGCGGCTTTCTCGACCCGAGCGGTGTCGAGGGTTTGGGCTGTCGCCGAGCCGGCGAGTACGACCGAGGCGGCGAGGGCGAACGGCAAACGGAGTGGCATGGGATCGTTCCGTGGCAGGCGGGTGGCGCTCGGCATCGTCGCAAGCGTAGCACCCGACGCGCGGCCCGCGCAACGGGACCGTCCTCCCCGCCTCCGGGGGTCTATCGGTAGTTCACGGCGTATTCGAGCGACATGATCCCGCTCTTGGGATAGTGGCGATGGCCGGTGAGGGACAAGGCAACGCGTGGGGCAGGGGCCGGGAGGAACCGGATGCCGTCGCCGAGGAGGAACGGGATCACGGCGACGTCGATGGCGTCGACCAGCCGCTCGGCCAGCATGCTACGGAACAACTCTCCCCCGCCGAATAACCAGATATCCTTGCCGGGCGCGGCCTTGAGGGTCCGGATGGTCGGTTCGATCGGGCCCGAGACGATGGTGACGCCGGGATGGTCCTCGGGTTTGAGGGTGCGGGAGACGACCAGGACGGTGGATCCGCTCATCATGCCGGCGCCGGCGGCCTGATACGTCTTCCGGCCCATGACGAAGGTGTCGAACCGGCCGAAGATCGCCCCAAAATCGATGTCGGGGTCCATGGGGATCCAGTCATACTCTCCGGCGGGGCCGGCGATGAAACCGTCCAGACTCATGGCGACGCCATAGCGGACCTGCCGCCCGGCGGGTGAGGGGGCAATCGTGGGCTTGGCGCGCGGCATGAGGGGCTCCCGGGCGGTTGTTTATAAACGAACGTTCGTTTATAATATGAAACCCCCCGCTTTCGGAGGCAAGATGTCCCCCCGACCACGGACCGTCGACGATGCCGCCATCGCGGTCGCCTTTGCTCGCGTGCTGAGCAAACTCGGCCCGGCCAAGCTGACCCTGGCCGCGATTGCCCGGGAGGCCGGACTGTCTCCCTCCACGTTGATTCAACGGTTCGGGTCGAAGGAGAAGCTGATCCGGCAGCTGTCGAAAGGCGCGGGCGACGGCACGGCCCTGGTGGCGGAATGGCGGGCCGCGAGGAAGCGGCCGCTGACGATCGTCAGGGATTTCATGCTCTGCTATGCTCAGATGGCCCCGACGCCGCAGGCCATGATCCACAGCTTTGCCGCCTACCTCGAGATCGACCTCAGCGACCCGACGCTGCGGCGGTACCTGATCGAATCGGGGCGGACGAACGAGGGGTTGATCGCCGGCCTGCTCGACGAGGCCGTCCAGTCGGGTGAGCTCCGCGCGGTGGACACCAAGGGTCTGACTCGGCTGCTGTTCGCGACGGTAACCGGTTCGCTCTTGAGCTGGGCCACCTACCGCGAGGGGAAATCCGCCGCCTGGTTGGCGCGCGATGTCGACGAGCTGCTCGGCCTGACCGTCCGGTCCTGAGGCCCTCGGAGGTTTCCCGTCAGCGGGCCGATCCGCTCGCCGTCTTCTTCTGAGCGGAGCCAAGCCACTCGGCCACCACGTGCGGTTCCGCGCTGCCCTCGACTTCGACCGCGACGCCGAACCGAAGCACCGCTCGGGTCGGCCCGCGGTCTTCGACATCGAGGAGCCGGATCCGGGCGCGGATCGGCTTTCCGACCGGGACGGGGCGAATGAACCGGACCTTGTCGAACCCGTAATTGAGGACGTACTCGACGTCGTCGATCGGCTCCCCCGCTGGGTGGCGGGTAAACCAGGTCAGGTTGGCCAGGAGGAAAAACCCCTGGACGATGGTCCCGCCGAACGACGTGTTGGCCTTGGTCCACTCCGGGTCGTCGTGAAAGGGATCAGCGTCGCCGGTGAGGACCGAATAGGTGTCGACCATCTCCTGGGTGATGACCCGCCAGTCGGAGAGGGTCTCCCGTCCGAGTTTGGACTTGAGTTGGGCAAGCGTCGCCATTCGGGGTGACCTGAGGTTGGGGGGAGACCGGCACGCGGGGCTCGCCCGGGGCACGATCCGGGCCGAATGTAACCGGGGGCGGTCACCGGCCGCGCATGCGCCTATACTCCGAGGGTGGACCGGCCGTCGGTGTCGGGGCGGGGGGTGTTCCGTGACATTCGTCACCATTCGGGGGTATTCCAGTCGTGACGGCAGAGAGCGACGGGCGGCTGCTTGAGCGGGTTCGGGCCGGCGACCGGGAGGCATACGCTCTCCTGGTGGACCGGTACCAGGATCGGCTGGGTCGGTATGCCGTCCGGATGCTCGGGAATCAGGCCGACGCGGAGGAAGCCCTCCAGGACACCTTCGTCCGGGCCTTCCGCTCCCTGGCCAACTGCACCCGACCGGAGGGTTTCGGGGCCTGGGTCTTCGGGATTCTGGTGAACCGGTGCCGGACGTACGCGGCGCGCCGGATTCGGGCGGATGGGATCATCGTCACGAACGACGACGCGGTGGGCCGGGCCGCGGTGCCTCATTCGGAAGAGCGGGATGCGATTCGGGATGCGATCGGATGGGCGCTTGGTCAGTTGCCGGCGGAGCAGCGGGAGGCGTTCCTGCTCAAACACGTCGAGGACCTGAGCTACGACTCGATGGAAGCCATGACGGGAGTCCGGGCGGCGTCATTGCGGATGCGGGTGTTCCGGGCCCGGGAAGAGTTGCGCAAACTGCTGGCGGAGACGGTCCGTGACTGAATCTCGAGATCCTCTGGACTCGCTGATCGAGACGCTGAAGGAGCCGGTGAGGTTGCGGCCGGACCTGACGCGGCGGGTCATGGCGGCGATTGCCGACGACCCCGCGATGGCCACCGAGCACAAGCCGGTCCGGTGGTGGCGACGGGAATGGACGATCCGGGTGACTCCGGTCCGCCTGCTCGCGACCGCCGCGGGCCTGGCCGGTCTCGTGGTGACCGGGCAGTTCCTGTTTCGACCGGCCGTCAAACCGGCCTCGTCCGTGGCAGGCTCCGAAGCAAGTAACCGCCTGACGCAGTTCGTCCTCGTGGCGCCTGAAGCCGCCGCGGTGACGCTGGTTGGCGACTTCAACGATTGGAACGTGGGCGCGACTCCGCTGGTCCGATCGGTCGGCGACGGGGTGTGGTCGGTGACGGTTCCGCTGGCTCCGGGCCGATACCGTTATGCCTTCGTGGTCAACGGGACCGTCTGGCGGGGCGATCCGGAGGCCCCGGGGCTGGAAGACGATTTCGGGCAACCGAACTCCGTCGTGACGATCGGGGGCGCATGAGACAGGCAAGCGGGCGAGTGGGTTTCCTCGCGACAGTCGGGGTGGCGGTGTTTCTGCTGATCGCGGCCTTGCTGCTGATGGCGGCCACGCCGGCCGCCGGGCAGGAGCCTCGGCTGGCGGGACGGCTGCCGGATCCGGCGCGCGGCCAGGTGGAGGCCTTGCTGTCGGCCGCGCGGGTGGCCGGGCTGCCGACCGAGCCGCTGATCGACCGAGCCCTCGAAGGCGCGGCCAAGGGCGCCGCGCCGACCCTGATCGTGTCGGCGGTGACCCGGTTGCGGGACGAACTGACCACGGTGCGGACGGCGTTCGGCGTGACGGCCGCTCCCGCCGAGCTGATTGCCGGCGCGAGCGCGCTCCGCGCCGGAGCGTCGGCCGACGACCTGGCGCGGCTCCGCGAGCTCCGCTCGGCCGAGCCGCTGACCGTGGCGGCGTCGGTCCTGGCGGATCTGGTCGCGGCCGGAGTGCCTGCCGATACCGCGGTCGGCGCCGTCCTGGCGATCGCACCGAACGCGGCCGACGGGGACTACGTGGCGTTCCGGCGGAACGTGCAGCGGGACATTGCGCTCGGCGCGTCGCCGGCCGCGGCGCTGGGGGTCAGGTTGCGGGGTCTGGGGGAACTCGCCTCGACCCCGACCGCGGGAGATGGCACCTTGGGTGCTTCGGGCCGAAAGCGGCAGAAACCATGAACAACGAAGCCAGATGGTTGGTATGGGCGGCCCTGATGTCCGTCGGGGCCGCCGGCGGGTCTGGGTGCGCCACCGCGCTCGAGTCGCAGGGGACTCTGCTCGTGGCGGTCACCGTCGAGACGGCCGTGGCGCCGTCCAGGGTGAACTTCATCATCACGGCCACGCTGCGGAACCTCACGTCGGAAGACGTCTCCCTCAAGGTCCGGTGCACGCCGATTGAACTCGAACTGGATCAGAACGGAACCTGGATCCGGACCGAGGACCTCCGGCTCTGCGCCCCGCCGGATCGCACGACGCTCCGGGCGAGCCAGTCGGTCCAGGTCCAGGACGAGCGCTCCCTGCCGCCGGGGCGATACCGGGTGGTGATCGAGTCGACGGACGGTCGAGCCGCCTTCTCGGAGTCCTTCACGCTGGTGCCTCCGCCGTAAGCGTCTGTCCGCGTTGCGGGGCGGGGTTATCATCCTCTGATGGTTCCCCGTCCGGCGGCACTCGTCGCCTGCCTGTTCCTCGCGAGTGTCCCGCTGGCGGCGCAGCCGGTGGGGAGTCTGAGTGTCGCTGGTTCCGTCATCCAATACGATGGTTTTCTCACCTCTGGGGCGGCCGTGCTGACGCCCTCGATCCGTTTCGACACGCCTCGGATCTCGATGGCGACCCAAGGGAGCTTCACCCTGTTCGAGTCAGGCAACGGGGTGGCGCAGGGCAACCTGGCTGCCGGGTGGCTCACCGGGTCGGGCGAGTGGTGGCGCCTCGAGTTCTCGGGGTCGGCGGGGGTGGCGAAGTACGCGAACGAACCGAGTCAGGGCCACGCCCTCGGGGGAGCTCGTCTTCATCTCTTCGGCAAGCGGGCCGGTGGGTGGCTCGGCGCGAGCACCGGCAAGAGCCTGGGATCGGTGGCCGGCACGCCGATCGAAGTGTCAGCGGCGGGCTGGAGCGTGCGGCGGCGGGTGGCGGTCGTGGGCTCGATCACCGCGACCGCGTTCGGCGGGGATCGGTATCTCGATCTGAGCGGAGCGCTCCGATGGACCGGATCGGGCGTGGCGGTGGAGGCGCGGCTCGGGGCTCGACCGTGGACTCGGAGCCGGGGCGAGGTGGGCGACGCGATCGCGGGTGGGTACGGCGATCTGACCGCGCATCTCGATCTCACCAGCCGGCTGGCCGTGTCGATCGGGGGCGGTAGCTATCCCTCCGATCCCGCGCGTCGGGTGTTGGCGGCCAAATACCTCAACCTCGGACTTCGGGTGGTGGCGTTCGGAGCCGTTGCCTCCGCCGATCCACTGGTGTCACCGGGTATTGCCAGCCGAGTTGCCGCCTCCCATGAATCGGCCGGCGCGCGGCTCGAGGTCGGGGCGGCTGGGGATTCGGACCTGCGCCGGTTTCGGGTTCTGGCGTCCGACGTCCGGGCCGTCGACCTCATGGGTGACTTCACCGATTGGACGGCTATTCCGCTCGTTCAGATCTCCCCCGGTGTCTGGGAGGCGGCGGTGGCCGTTCCGGTCGGGCTTCATCGACTCAATATCCGGCTCGATGGGGGTCCATGGGTGGCGCCCGCCGGTACCCGGGTCGAGCGGACCGAGTTCGGCGGGTCGGTGGGGATCGTGGTGATTCGCTAGGCGACCCGCATCACGGGTTGCCGGTTCAACGGAGGACGGCGCGGACGGGCGCGAGGCGTCCGCGGTTCCTGGCTGGCTCAACGCCGAGGAGGTGGGCCACGAGCGGGTACAGGTGAACGTTCTCGAACGGCGGCACCACGAGTCCGCTCCGGAACGAGGGGCCCACCGCGAGGAAGATGGCCCGCATCGACGGCAGGGCGTTGTCGTAGCCGTGGTTTCCGAGATCGAGGAACGGGCGTTTGGCCCACTCCGCTCGGAGCCCGATGGTCCAGCCGTCGTCGGCGATGGCCACGAGTTCGGTGATCCGGTGGCTCCGCCGGAATCTGAACCGCTCCGGGACCTCGTGGCGTCGGAAGACCGTGAGCCGGGGGTGAGCCCGCCGAAGGCGCTGGTACAGATGATCGGCGCGTCCGGGTCGAGGCTCGATGGCGGTGACGGGCGCGAGATCGAGGATCTCGGTTCGATCGATGTCGACGTAATCGTCGAGAAGAATCGCCCGGTCTGGAGAGATGGCGGCCATCCCGTGGTCGGAGACGATGACGACATCGGTGCGGGCCGCCATGCCGGAGGCGCCGAGCCAGTCGACGAGTCGGCCCAGGGACGAATCGGTTACCGCGATGGCGGTGTCGACCGCCGGATGATCGGGGCCGTATCGGTGCCCCATGACGTCGACGCGGTTGAGGTAGAGGGTGATGAACTCGGGACGCCGGTCGTCCGGGAGGGAGAGCCACTCGATGACCTGATCGACGCGGCGATCGCCGGGGAGATTGGGATCGAAGGAGCGCCAGTAGGTGGCTCGACGGCCGCCGTAGGCCACTTCGGAACCGACCCAGAACATGGTGGCGGCGCGGCGGCCCTGGCGTTCGGCGGTAATCCAGATCGGCTCGCCGCCCCACCACCCCGGGTTGCGATTGACGACCGTGTCGGTGGTGGTGAAACGCCCCATTGCCGGATCGTTCATTGCGTTGGCCACGATCCCGTGATCCTCGGGATAGAGTCCGGTGGCCATGGTGTAGTGGTTGGGAAAGGTCTTGGTCGGAAAGGCCGGGATCAGGTACTCGGCCCGGACTCCGGAGTCGGCGAGGCGTCGGAGGCGCCGGGCGCCTGGTCGGGCCAGGAAGTCCCACCGGAACCCATCGAGCGAGATCAACAGGACCGTCCGCCGGCCTTCGGGCCGAGGCGGCCCCGGCGCCGGGCCAGGCCCGCAGGCGGCGAGCGCGCCGAGGGTGACGAGGACTGACAGGATCCGGAAGGTCATCGCGGCCGGGAAGTTAGATTGCCGGCGCCGACCCCACCATCCGCCGGCTTTGTCGGATCGAAACAGGGCCCGTGGTGTCGCCGTATGGGCACCGCCTCTCGCCGGATCGAAGGAACATCGATGAACAATCGGGTCGCCCTGATCGCCAACGTCAAGGTTGGCGTGGACGCCCTCCGAATCCACCCGTTGCGGACGGCTCTGTCCGTGGCGGGTATCATCATCGGCTCGGCCTCCCTGGTGGCGACCATGGCGGTGAGTGACGGGGTGATGGGATTTGCGCGAGGTCAGATCGAACAAGAGACCTCGGTCCAGGTGGTGACGGTCGGATCGCGGACGATGGCCTACCAGAACGGCCGTTTCGTGCCGATCACCGACTATCCCGTTTTCACGTCCGCGGATGTCGACGCCATTCAGCGGGCCGTTCCGGGCGCGCAAGCCGTCACCATGTCGCTCGGTGGTCGGGCCATGGCGCGGTATCGCGGAGTCGAGCACGACGTCTCGGTGACGCTCGGAACGGCCGAACTGCCCGAATTCTCGAAGATCACCATGGGCGCTGGCCGGTTTTTCAGTCCGATTGAAGCGTCCCGGAACGCCCCGGTCGTGGTGATCAATCACGCGCTGGCGCGGGAACTGGCCGCGGGTCGTGATCCGTATACGCTGGTCGGGGAGCAGATCCAGGTGCGGCAACGGATCCGTCGGGTGATCGGCGTCCTGGCTCGCGACGCGTTCGAGGAAGAGGACGATCCGTCGTTCTCCCTCTTCGCGCCGATCCGCGCGGCCGGGGCGTTGCTCGACCCGCCGCCGGGTGGCAAGTTCGCGCCGACGCTGCAACTCAAGGCGCCGACCGTCGAGGCCGTTCTCCCGCTGCGGGACGCCGCGATCGACTGGCTCGCCAGCCGTTATGTCCGGTGGCGGGAGCGGGTCCGGGTGACCGTGGGCCTCGAAATGCTGGCCGAAATGGAGCAGGCGATCCTGATCACGAAGCTGTTCATCGGCTCGCTGGTGGGAATCTCGCTCCTGGTCGGCGGGATCGGGATCATGAACGTGCTGCTCGCGTCGGTGACCGAGCGGACGCGGGAGATCGGGATTCGGAAGGCGGTGGGCGCCCGACGAGGAGACATTCGGACCCAGTTCCTGGCCGAGTCGGTGGCGATCGCGGTGGCTGGGACCGCGATCGGTCTGGTGTTCGGGCTGATCCTGGCGGCGCTGGTGACGGCAGTGATCAGTCAGATGGCGGGGATCGCGGTCTACCCGGTGCTCTCCGTCGGCACGGTGTTGCTGGCGATCATCTCGTCATCGGTGGTAGGACTCGTGTTCGGCACCTACCCCGCGCGCCGGGCCGCCGAGCTTGCCCCGATCCAGGCGATCGCGCACGAGTAACCGTCAGGGGCCCTTGCCGGAGATGACGAACATCCGACCGGAACGGAAGCCGCGGATGTTGCTCCAACTCGAGGTGAGGAGGAGATCGACGGTCCCGTCGCCATCGACGTCGCCGATCCCGGTGGCGTCGAACCCGAAGGTCTCGCCGGGAACCCGACCGGTGATGGCGCGGAGCAGGGTGCCGTTCCGGCCGGAGTAGAGGTAGACCTTGCCGCCGGATGCGGCCACGGTCGAGTACTGCCAGGCGCCCACGACGAGGTCGTCGTACCCGTCCCGATCGACGTCGCCGGCTTCGGCGGAGCCGATGCCGAATCCGTCGCCAGGGTGCTCGCCGGACAGGGTGAGGAGTCGCCGGCCGGTGGCGCCCGAATGGACGTAAATCCGCCCGGTGGCGGGTCCGAGGGTCCGATCCGCGAAATCGCTGGCATAGACGTCGGGCACCCGGTCGCCATCGACATCGCCCACGACCGAGACGAACATGGCGCCTAACGCCGCACCGGTCGAATCCGGGTCGATCGTCAGAGTGGCGGGCCGGTCGGGGCCGGGGAAGACCGACACCCGCCCCCGCGCCGCCGGTCCACCGCCCGCTGCGCCGACCACGAATGGCGTGCCCTTCCCGGTTTTGACCCCAGCGACAATGCTGCCGAATCCGTCGGCCGCCTTCTGGCCGTCGAGGACCCGAAGCAGCGAACCGTCTCGGCCGGAAAAGAGGTAGACCCGGCCCGCGCCGGCGGCGCCATGCCCGGCGCTCGGGGCTCCGACGAGCACGTCGGCGTGGCCGTCGCCGTTCTGGTCGCCGGCTCCCGCGGCCGATTGACCGAACCCTTCTCCCGGTCCCTGCGGCGTGAGGGTTCGGAGGACGGCGCCGTCGCGACCGGAGAGGAGGTAGGCTCGGCTGTTCCCGGGCGCCCCCGCCACGACGTCAGGCACCCCGTCGCGATCGACATCACCGGCACCCTCGAGTCCGGTGCCGACGCCATCGCCCTCGGCACCGGTAAAGGTCCAGAGGGACCGGCCAGTCTTTCCCGAGTAGAGGTAGACCCGGCCCTTGCCTGATGACGTGCCGGTGGCGGCAAACGACGGCGCCGAGGTGACGACGTCATTGATCCGATCGCCGTCGACGTCCCCGATGCCGCGGGCAATCCAGCTAAACTGGTCGCCCTTGGTCTCCCCGACCCACTCGTGGATGATCCGGACCGGTTCCACGAACGGCCGTTCGAAGTCCGCAGGGCGGAACATCACCTCCGGCAGTCTCGGGTCGGTCTGGAGCGAGGCGAAGTCGGGCGCGACACTGACCTGATCCATGTCGAAGGCGCCGGTTGCCTTGACCTCCCGGAGGAGCCGGATCGCTTCGTCGGAGTTGCCGCCGCGTGCGTGGACGCCGGCCGCGTTGAAGCGAGCCTGGATCATGATGGGCCGCGGTTGGGTGATGGCGAGATAGGTCGCCAACGCTCGAGCGAGATCGCCCTTCTGGCGGTAGGCGTTGCCGAGCACCAGGCGGCCGGCGACCGCGTTGGGAACTCGGCGAAAGAACGCCTCCAAGGTGGCGATGGCGCTGTCGACTTGGCCCGATTGGAGCAATGCCTGGGCGGCGGCCACTTCCGGGGGAGGGCCCGATGTCGATCCCGGGCCCTGGGCTCGAGCCGGAGACCTGGCGAAGAAGACGACGAGACTGGCGAAGATCAGCAGGGCACGACGCATTCGACGCTCCCGGGGTCGTTCGGCGCGCCAGGTTGGTCCGGTCTGATGGTCCGGGCCAGCGGCGAGATCCGATCCAGAAGGTGGTTGGGGTGCCGTCCCATGGCTATCGCCGGATTGCTCCCCCATCGCGGGCTCGGTTGGCCGAGTTCCCGCGCAATAGGCTGACAGCCGCGGGGCTGGCCTGCACGCATTCTTCCCTCGCCCCGCAATGGAGAAGGAACCCATGTCGCTTCGCTTGGTATCGGGACTTGCCCTGGGACTGGTCATGGCCGGCTGCGCGCCGTCGAAAGACCTGTCGTCCGCCGAGGTGGCCGCGGTCCGCCGAGCCCTGGAATCGTATCGGGAGGCCTGGCTCCGCAACGACGAGGCCGCGGTGATGGCTCACGTCAGCGACGAGATTACCCTGTTCGTTCCCGGGGCCACCACGCCGCCGGTTCGCGGGGCCGCCGCGCTCCGGTCGTTCTGGTTCCCCACCGGGGCGACGGGTTTCCGCATCACGAAGTACGAGATCACCGGCGAGGCGATCCACGGCAGTGGTCGCTTTGCGGTGGCCGAGGGGATCTCGCTATTGGCGTGGGAAACCCTTGCCGGCGATTCGGTGGTCGATTCGGCGACGTCGCGGACCGAATACCTGACGGTGCTGCGGCGGGAGGGAGACCAGTGGCGGCTCTTTCGGCAGATGTACTTGCCCCGCGAGTGAGCGGCCGAAGGGTGGCGCGAGCGCGGTGCGGAGACGTGAGGGCGCGAGGCCGATCCGGCGCCGGAACTCGGCCGTGAAGTGACTGTGGCTCGAGAAGCCGAGCTCGAACGCCACTCGGCTCAGGCTGTCGCCCTGCTCGACGCGCTCGACGGCCAGCCGGGTCCTGATCTCGAGCTGATGATGATGCAGGGTGAGTCCGGTGGCTCGATGGAAGATCCGACAGAGGTGGAATGGCGAGGTCCCGACCCGCGCGGCCAGGTCGCGCACGGTCGACCGGCGGAACGGATCGGCGGCCAGCGTGGCTCGGGTGCGCTCGACCAGGTCCTGGTGTCGCTGCGAGGGGGTGGCTCTGGTCCGCCGCCGGTTCCCGACCGTCCACCGGAGAACGGTGCCGAGGAGCATGGTCACCTCCTGCTCGATCTCGAACGGGTCGTGGAGGTCGCCCCGGCGGATCCGATTGAAAAGCCATCGCTGGTGGCAGTAGATGGCCATCGGGATCCGGGCAAATGGGACGGGGAACGGCCCGCCCGGCGCGGCGGCCGCCTCCGGATCGAGGTCGGCGACGAGAGACTCGGCCAGCTCGCGGCTGACGCTGAACCAGTCGACCCGGTCACCGTCGGGCGCCAGGGGCTGGCGGCGATAGCGTTGCCCGAGGTTGTAGATGGTGACGATGCCGGGATCCGCCACGAAGGGGGGGTGACCGGCGTGTTCGATCCAGACGGCGGTGCGGGGAAAACCGATGGTGTACCCCTCGATCGGGCCCGCGGTGGCAAAGTCGTGGCGGTCGAGCGGGCACCGGAACGCACCGATCCGTACCTCGCGACTCGCGTGGAGGACGCGATCGGGCGAGGTCTCGATCGGGCGGGCGGCGGAGCGCCGGGGAGCGTGGTTGGGCATGGGGTTTGGCCTCACCCAACCTGACGGCGGCCGCCGGGCGCCGGTTTCCTATTCGCGAAGAACCACCACCGGGTCGGTTCGGGCCGCCCGCCGCGCCGGGATCACGGCGGCCGCCACCGCGACCACGAGGAGGCCGACGGCGGTCAGGCCGAAGGTGACCGGATCCGCCGGTTCGACCTCGAAGAGGACGCCCCGGAGCAGCCGGGTCAGCCCGAAGGCCGCGCCGACGCCAACCACGATGCCGAGGCCTGCAAGTCGGAGCCCCTGTCCGGCCACCAGGCGGACCACCTGACCCGTGCTGGCGCCGAGCGCCATTCGGACCCCGATCTCCCGGACTCGCTGCGCCACGGTGTACGCGAGCAACCCGAATAGGCCGAGGCCGGCGAGCGCGGCGGCCACGGCGCTGAACACGGTGAGCAACTCACCCACGACTCGGGTCTGACCCAACGCGCCTTCGACCAGCGCCTCCATCGTGGACACCTCGGCGAGGGGTACATCGGGGTCGAGCTCGCTCACCAGTTGACGGAGGGGCTCGGCGACCCGTCGGGGATCGCCGGTGGTGGCAACGACGAGGCGGAGGGTCCGACTCCAGGAGAGACCGCTTTGATGGGCGGGCACGTAGATCTGAATCCGGGATGGCGACTCCAATTCGTAGTGGCGGACATTGCGGGTCACGCCGACCACCTCGCGCCAGAGCCGGGCCGCCGGCTGATTGTGGCCGGTCGATCCTTCGGTCTCGTAGGAAACCCGCTTGCCGAGCGGATCCTGACCCGGCCAGAAGCGCTCGGCCATCGTCTCGTCAATGATGGCCACCCGGGGGCTGCCCTCTCGGTCGGCGTCAGAGAAGAAACGGCCCTTGACGAGGCGAAGGCCCAACGCGTCGAAGTACTCGGGGGTGACGAACTGGAACTGGACCGACTGGAAGTTCTTCGGATCCGCGGGGTCGAGACCTTCGGGGATGATGCCGTTTTCCCAACTGTTGCCGGAGAGTGGCACCGAGTTCGAGAAGGCGACCTTGGTGACCCCCGGGAGGGCGCGGGCCCGCTCCGTCAGGCGGTCGAAGAACGGGAGCGACTTCTCCTTTTCGCCGTAGCGGATGGCGGGGAGGGGCACTTCAGCGGTGAGCACGTTGCGCCCGTCGAATCCTTTGTCGACCCGCTGGAGGTTGCCGATGCTCCGGATCATCAATCCCGCGCCGGTCAGGAGCACCAGCGACAGCGCCACCTCGCTGACGACCAGGGCCGACCGGAAGCGTTGGCGGGCCGATCCGCCGATGGCGCGATTGCCGTGGCGGAGGTCATCGTTGGCGACCGCGGCGCCGCGAAGGGCGGGGGCCAGGCCAAACAGGAGTCCGGCCAGCAGCGAGGCTCCCACCGTAAAGGCCAGGACGGCGGGATCGATGCCGATTCGGTCGGCGGCAAACGCCGGGAGCTGGCCGGCCACCAGCGGCCGCAGGAAACGGAGGCCCACGACCGTCAGGGCCAGACCGACGATGGCACCCGCCAGCGAAAGGAGTGTGGTCTCGGCCAACATGGCGGCCAGGAGCTGACCGCGACTCGCCCCGAGGGCCGCCCGGACCGCAAGGTCGCGGCGACGCGACTCACCTCGTGCCAGGATCAGGCTGGCCACGTTGGCGCAGGCGATCAGCAGCACGAACCCGACGGCG
Organism: uncultured Gemmatimonadota bacterium; assembly: GCA_902826755.1. Lineage (GTDB taxonomy): Bacteria > Gemmatimonadota > Gemmatimonadetes > Gemmatimonadales > GWC2-71-9 > SHZU01. The sequence continues at coordinate 12,182 of CADEGB010000001.1, read as the reverse complement.
CCCATCAGGACGAGCACCGGCGTCCGGGTCTCGCCAACGGTGCGGTCGATCAGCGGATGTAGTTCCGGGCGGGCCTGCTCCCGACCCTCGAGTTCGTTGATCTCGCGCCAGATCCGATCGAAATCCGCCGACCCGTCGGCCAGCGTCACACCCGGCTTGAGCCGGCCGATCGACCACGATCCCTGAGAACAGCCGCGGGCCTCCCAACACAGTTGGCGGGAGAAGTACCCCATGGGCAGATAGACCCCGGTTTCCGGACTGGGGAAGGTGAAACGGGGCGGCATGACACCGACGATGGTGAAGGGCTCACCGTCGAGCGTGATCGTCTGCCCGATGGGATCGGCGGCTGGATCGAGATGGTCGGTCACGAAGCGCGCGGTGACGACCGCGAGCGCGGCGGCCCCCTGGTCCGTCTGGTCCGCGGTGATCCAGCGGCCACGGGCCGGCGGGACGCCCAGCGTTTCGAAGAAGTCGCCGAGGATGAGGCGGGCGTTGACGATGGCAGGCCGGTCACCACCGGTAAGGGTGTATTGCCGGTTGGCATTGAGCCCTATCGAGGCGAGGGTTCGGTTCCGCTGCCTCCAGTCCTTGAAGTTCGGGACTGACGTAGAGATCAGGAATCCGCCGCCGCCGGCCATGCGGACGTCCGGCCGGATCAGGCGATCGGGGTCGCGGACCGGAATCGGCTGGAGCAGCACCGCATTGACGACGCTGAAGATGCTCGAGTTGGCCGCGACGCCGACCGCGATGGTCAGGACGACGACGATGCCGAAGGCGGGGCGCCGGACCAAGGATCGGCCGGCGTGGCGGAGTTCGGTGGCGAACGACATGAGGGGCCCTGACCGTCCGGGGATGAGACTCAGACCCGGCTCGCCCCCGAAACGTTCGAATCAGGGCCGCGAGATCGTCCCCGCCTTGATCACCATGGCCGGGTGCCGGAGCACCGTGATGTCTCTGGTCGGGTCGGCGCGGAAGACCACCAGGTCGGCCACTTTGCCGGGCTCGATGGTACCGCCGTCCCGGTCGATTCCAAGGGCCCGGGCGCCGTTACGGGTGGCGACGGTAATTGCCTCGAGCGGGGTGAAGCCCGCGCCGGTCACCAGCAACTCGATCTCGTCGAACAGGGCCGGTTGTCGATCCGGGGCCGGATCCTCCGGGCGATCGGTGCCGGCGCTGATCGGAACCCCGATCCGTCGGGCGAGCGCCGTGACCCGGAGGGCCCAAGTGGATGCGGCCGGCGAGATGCCCCGCGCGATGGTCGAGACCGTCGCGTCGAGCACGATGGCGCGATCCCGCATCGTCTCGAGCACCGCCACGATCCGAGGATCGTCGGCCGGCACCCGGTCGTACGGCCCGATGGGGCCGAAGTTGGTGTTCGGGGGAACGTGGAACCGACTCGGGAGGGAATCGACCGCCTCCCAGACCAGGAGGGCCGCGTGCGACACCGTGTTCACTCCCGCCGCGATCACCTCGCGCGGACGGAGCGGGAACACGGCCACGTGGCTTGCCGCCAGGATGCCACGATCGTGGGCCGCGCGGACGGCCGCCCGGAATCGATCGGGGGAGAAATCGGCGTAGAGCTTGAGGGCGTGCGCGCCGGTCTTCACCGCCTCGCTCGCCATGCGGTCGAGGTCGCTGGCGGCGTCGATGGCTTGAAACCAGGGCACGGTGCCCGGCGGCTTGCCCTGGGTTGACCCGATCGGGCGTCGGTCGACCTCGTAGAAGGAGGGGCCGGCCCAGAAGGCCACGTAGTGAAGTCGGGCCAGCGGGCTCTCCGCGCCAGCGGCCGCGCCGGCCGCCTGGCGGAAGACGTGGGCGTCGCCGGCCATGTCGCGTGCGGTGGTGATCCCGTGGCGGAACAGCCACTCGAGCCGCGCCACCACCTTGGCGGAGTCGGGCGGCCCGTGGAGGTGGGTGTCGATCAGACCCGGAATCAGGAATTGGCCGGAGAGGTCGACGACCCGAGCGCCCGGGGGAGTCGGCACCGAGCCGACGGGACCCACGGCGGTGATCCGACCGCGCTCCACCACGACGCTGCGGCCGGCCGCGGGCGGCCCGCCCCGCCCGTCGATGACGACGACGTTGGTGAGGATCAGCGGTTCCTGGACCGCGAGGAACATCAGGATCGACAGGAGCATGCGGCTACGGTTTTCCGACCCCGCGCCAGATCGTCCCGAGAACCCGCGCAAAGTTGCCGCCGAGGATGAGCCGGATGTCGGCATCGGCGTGACGGCGACGGATCAGGCCCTCGGCCAGGTCGAACGTCCGCTTCGGGTGATCGAGTCCGCTGACGGTGATCCGCCCCTCCGGGTCACGATGGAGGAGATAGCGCTCCCAGTTCGGCGTTTCGATCATCGGCGGCCCGTTGACGGGATTCGGGTTGCCGACCAGATCCATGTCGCTTCCGACGCCGACATACTCCACGCCGACCAGCTTCACCACGTGATCGAAGTGATCGAGCACGTGCTCGACCGTCACCGGCTCGCGATCGCGGACCATGAATCGGAGGAAGGGGATTCCCATGACGCCACCGGACTTGGCAAGCGCCCGGATGGCCTCGTCGGTCTTGCAACGGAGGCCGCCGGGTACCAGGGCCCGGCAGCTCGCGTGGGTAAAGATCGGCGGTGCCTTCGACGCGGCGATGCCGTCGAGGGTGGTTCGGTCGCCGCAGTGGGAGAGGTCGACCGCCATGCCCACCTGGTTCATCCGCGCCACGATCGAGCCGCCGAAAACGGTCAGTCCTCCATCCTGGTGTTCGAGGAACCCAGCCCCGAGGCGGTTGGCGTAGTTGTAGGTCAGCTGGGAGACCCGCTGGCCGAGGGCCCAGAACGTGTCGACGTCGTCGGGGGTTCGGAAATGGTCGGAACCCTGGAAGGTCAGCATGATTCCGACTTTGCCAGGCGAGCGGACCCGCTCGAAGTCGGTGACGTCGTCGATCCGGATCAGCCAGTCGCTGTAGCCGGCCAGGAACCCGTTCCAGTCAGCGTAGAACTTGACCCCGGCGGCATAGTCGGCCGCGCCATGTCCGAGCGCAAAGACCTTGAGGCCCGAGTCCCGGTACGCCGCGAACTGTTCGGCGGTGAAGGCGCCGGGGGTCCGGAGCCATTGTTCGGCGAGAGGCGGTTTGACGGCGTAGTCGGGGAACCGGAACTGGTTCAGCATGTCGATGGTGAGCGATTCCTCGACCAGCTTGATGGCTCGCGCCGAGTACCGAGCCGGGGTCTGGGCAAAGAGCTGGAAGCGGCCGCGGAGCACCGCGGGAGCGAGCAGGCCGGTGCCGAGCGCGGCGAGGGCCGCGCGGCGGCTGGTGACGCGAGTGACGGGGTTGGTCATCCGAGAGTATGCGCCTCGGCGACCAACCCGGTCAAGCCCGGTCAAGGGTTGGACGGCCGGGCTGGGCGCTCGTCACCTCCGAACAGGGACTCGTCGAACTTGTAGTCGAGGCGGAGATAGAGTCCCTTCATCGTGTACTCCGTGTCGCGGAGATCGCGGTCACGGAAACCAAAGACGTTGTAGCCGAGACCGATGCGAAGGTCATCGACGAGACGTCGGCCCACCTCGATGCCGACCCCGACACGGCGACCCCCGCCCTGGTTGGCGGTAAAAAGGCTGGCGGTGCCGCCGAGGTCCCACGATCGGCCGAGATCCTGAATACCGCGGATCATTGCGAGGGTCGCGCGACTGGACGTTCGGGCCCGGTCGATGCTGTCCGCGGCCCACTTGGCCGCCCACCGGCCGGTCAGCGTCAGACCGTCGGTGGCTTGCCAGTTGAGGTGGGCGGAGATGACGTCGACCCCATGGGTGGTGAGCCCTGTCCCGGCAAGAGCCCCGACTCGCTCGAAGGTCCGCTCGTAGCGGGCGAGACCATTCCAGTCAGTGCGGCCGGTCTGCCGCCACGCGAGCCCGAGCTGCCCTCGAGTGCGGACCTGGTCATTGCCGAGATCGTTCCAGTAGACCCGGCCCAAGGTGGTCCAATCGGCCGAGAGCTTCCGGGCATAGCCGAGCGTGCCGAGCCAACTGCCGCCGACCGTCTGATCGTCCCGGTACTCGAGTCGGGCGGTCCCGCGCCAGAGCGGGCTGACGCTGTATTCGAGCGCGCCGGCGATGGCGGTGCCCTCGCCACTCAGGCTGGTGGTCCCGGCGGTTCGATGAATCCGCTCGAACGAGGCGTCGACCCGAAGGCCGCGCGCCAGGGTCCAACGATTCCGAAGTCCGATCACGGCCTCGCCGTCCCGACCCGAGAGGCCATCGCGGAGCCGGTACTCACTGAAGACCTGCCCATCGTCGCCGTACCCCGCGCCGAACCCGACGACCCAGCCTGACTCCGCTGATCCTGGTTGAGAGCGTAGGGGCCGGCAAAGGACGACAGGAACTCGTGCCGGCCAAAGAGCCGGAGCCGGCGCATCAACAGGTACTCCGCCCCGATGGCGCCGCGGCGCTGATCGGACTCGGCCAGATCCTGGTCGAACTCGGCAAAGACCGACCCGCGCCGACTACGACCCACACCCGCCGCGCTGTCCCGCGCCAGGAGGTCCCAGGTGACCCGGAGGTGGAGCGCGTTGGTGCTGTTCGGTGACGCGGCCACGGTGGAGGGAGCCACCGGCTGGACGGTTTCGCTGCCATATCGGTAGCCGACTTCCCAGCGGAGCTGGCGTCCGAACTGCCGCTCGATGGCCAGCAGGGCGCCGTCCCGGCTGCCGCCGCTCGATTTGCTCTCGCTCCGGAGCCACTCCCCTCGGAGCCTGGTCCGTTCGTCGAGGCTGAAGCCACCCCGCACGCCGAGTTCGCGACGCCCGGGTTGGAAGGTCGACGACCGGTTGGCGAAGTCGAGCCCACTCTCGGCGCCGAAGGCGAAGACGTCGAACCGGCGGGACGCGTGCCGGAATTCGATCCGACCGGCGGCCCCGTCGATGCCACGAAGGTCGGTCCGGGCCCACTCGCCCGTTACCGTCGTTCCCCGACCGAGCGCGACGGTGCCGTTCAGGGTGAGCAGTCGGAACGGCGCGAGCGGATCATCTTCATCAACCAGCCCGCCACCCACTTCGACCCGCCGGCCGAGTTTGACCTGCGCGTCAGCTCCAACCACCCAGTATGAGTCGCCGCCCCGTTCGATCTCGTAGCTCACCCGGACCGAGATCGGATTGAGGTCCCCGTCGACGCTCGGAATCGGGCGCCGGAAAAGGATTCGTCCGGTGAACGGCTCGAGCGAATAGTCGGCGTACCGTCGCTGCGGTTCGAGCTTGAGAATGCGGCTCGGCTGATTCCGATCCCGGGTCACCAGCTCGACCCGTTCACTGTTGATCAGTCCGTCGGCTCGGGACAGGGCGTATGGTCCCGATACGCCCCGACCGGGCAGTTCCTCCACGAGCTGGTTGGCGCGCGACCGGGTCGCGAACGCGGTGGCGCTCATCCGTTCGCTCTCGAGATGCTGCACCGCGCCGGTCAGCGTCCGCAGGTAAGACCCCAGTTCCCGGCTAGTGGTGGCCGGCGTCGTCTCGAAGTCGCCATAGAGGAAGTAGTTCCGATCCTTGTCGATTCGGACATAGAGGCGTTCGGACGACTGGGCGCCGTACTCGCGCACCGAGGCATCGCCGTAGACCGGATAGAACTCCTCCGGCCGGATGTCGCGGAACAGTCGCGCGTCGGGATCCCGTTCGCTGTCAAAGGCCGCCGTCAGGAGGTATTTGCCCTGGATCTTGCCGCGGAGATATCCGGCGGCGCGGCCGGAGGCTCGATCGAGACCGTCCTCGGAACTGGTCGCGATGGCCTGAAGCTCCTGCTCGAATCCATCCGCCGGCGTGGCGGACACGAGGCTCCCCTTCGTCAGCGATCGGAGATCGATCCGACCTTGGACGAGACCGGCCGCGATCATCGGCCGTGCCGCGGGCAGGAACGCCACCTCGGCCCGCTGACTGGTCTGGTCGGTGGTGATCCGCAGTTCGCCGAGTCCTTCCCGAGTGGCGGCAACGAGACCATAGGTGACCTCACCACCCTCGATGACCGTCTGAATGCCCGGCTCGACCGGATCCCGATCCTCCACCTGCCAGCGACCAAGGCTCGCCTCGAGGGTGGCGGGTACCGGGCCCAGGATCGGTTGGTTGGTCGGATCGAGAAGCCGGACCTTGACCGCCACGATGCTGTGGCCGTCGGCGGGTACGCCCCGGCCCGGGACCGTCATCGCGATCCGGGCGCCGGCCGGCCGATCGAGCTCCGTCCGTTCGGCCAGGAGCACCTTGGTCAGGCCCTGTCGCTCGCCGATGGAGGACGAGAGCCCGCTCGTGACGGACTGGTAGACGCCGGATGTTCCCGCGCTATCGGAAGGCTGGCGGGACCGGCCGGCCCGATCCGGGACGCCGGTTACGAGGCGATCCCCTGGAATGGTGACCGCCGCGGTGTCTGGAATGGCCGCGATGATCTCGGTAACGCCGTCGCGGCGCTGGCGAACGGCGTCGACCGCGCCCGACGGCAGCGTGTCGCGCATCAAGAAGTCAGCGCGCTGGAGTTCGCCGTACTGGAGATCCACGAACCGGGTCTCGGCGCTGCCGGCCTGGCGCGCGTTGGTGACCGACAGGCGGACCTCCGGTGGCAGGGTGGTCCGGTCGACCTTGACGACGTGAAGCTCGGCGGCCAGACCGGCAAAGCTGTATTTGCCCTCCTCGTCGGTGATGGCCGAGGTGCCGTCGGAGAGCAGGACGCGAACGCCGGGGATCCCCAAGTCGCGGCGGGCTCCGGCGCTGTCATACTGAACGGCCACCTTGCCGACAATGAAGCCGCGGTCCGAGAAGACGCCTCCCTGGATCCGAATCCGGGCCGTGGCGAATGCCGAGACCGCACCGGTGATGGGGCTTTCCGCCTGGACGGTGTTGACGCCAGTGCCGGCGGTCGCGCCGGGGCCGACCCGGAGGCGGTATCGGAGGGTGACCGTCTGGTTACCCGCCACGACTCCGATCGCGAAATCGAGCCGAGGGCCGATGCCACCGACGGGGTCGGGCAGGGGCACGCCGCCGAGCCGGGCAGTACCCGCCACGTAGGTGAAGCCGAGCGGGAGCACATCGTGGAGCACGACGCCGGGGATCGGGGTCGACGCCACGTTGCTCACGTCGACTTGGTACTCGACCAGATCTCCGACCTCGGCTTCGGGGCGGGTGGCCCGCTTCTCGACCACCAGCGGCGAGAGCTGGATCACCTCGGCCAGGTCGGTCCCGGTGTTGTTGCCACCTGGGCCCTCGTCGCCGGCCGTCGTGACGTGGGCGCGATTCTGGAGGCTTGCCGCGGCGGTGCCGGTGATGGTGACGGCCAGCTCGAACGAAGCCGCCGCGGCCGGTTCCAGGATGTTCGGATACTGGCAGCTCACCACCTGGCCGACGGCCGCGCAAGTCCATCCCGTCCCCGTGGCCGTGACGAAGCGGACGCCAGCGGCCAGGGTATCGACGACGGTGAGCGGTCCGCGGGTAGCGACGGATCCGACGTTCCGCACCTCGAGGGTGTAGCTGACCTGGGTGCCGACGGTGAAGGCGCCCACATGGGACTTGGTGAGCGCTACGTCCACGGGGCGCACCGCCGTGGTGGGCCGGGCCGGGGCGGCGGATCCGTCGTTGTTGGTCGGGTCGGAGTCGGGCGTGGTACTGGTGGCGGCCACGACGTTGGTGACCGAGCCGCTGAGCGGGGCGGTGACCACGACCGAATAGGTGACCACTTGTCCCACGGCCAGGCTTGCGACCGCGGGCCACCCGATGACTCGACCGGTTCGGATTCCGCCATCGGACGCCGAGACGAACGTCACCGCGGCCGGGAGGGTGTCCGTCACGACCACGGTGGCGGCCGGGGCCGGGCCTCGATTGGTAAGGGTGATGGTATAGGTCAACGCGCCGCCGGCGTCGACCACGGCCGGGGCGGTCTTGGTGACGACCACGTCAGCACGATCGACGACCGCGGTCACCACCCGCCCAGTACCGCTCGACCCGTCGTTGTTGGCGGCGTCGGGATCGAGCGTGGCCGAGGTACCGGCGGCGACGTTGGTGATCGACCCGGCCACCGTCGGCCGGATCGACACGGTGTAGCTCACCGACTCGCCGTTGGCCAGGGTGGCGATGGTGGGCCAGGTCACCACCGAGCCCGCCACGGTACCGCCGGCCGATGCCTGGACGAACTCCGAGCCAGCGGGCAGGGTGTCGGTGACCACCACTGAACTGGCGGCGTTGGGGCCGTCGTTGGAGACGGAGATCGTGTAGCTCACGACCTCTCCGATGGCCGCGGCCCCCGGGCCGGTCTTGGTCACCACCAGGTCCGCCTGGGCCTGAATGGTCGTGGCCGCGCGACCGTTGCCGGCCGACCCGTTGTTGTTGGTCGGATCGGGATCGACCGAACTGGTCGTGGCGGCGACGACGTTGACCATGGCCGTGGCGTTGGGCGCGATCAGCGTGATCGTGTACTGGACGCTGGCGCCGTTGGCGAGGCTGGGAATGACGGGCCAGGTCACGATGCCGCCCGCTTCAACCCCGCCGCCGGAGGCGGCACTGAACGTCGCCCCCGCCGGGAGGGTGTCGGTGATCATGACGTCGGTGGCCACCGCGGGTCCGTCATTGCGGACGGTGATGGTGTACGTCACCGCGCCGCCGGGCGTGGCGGTGGCCGGACCGACCTTCGATGCGACCACGTCGGCCGTGGGCGTGACGATGGTGGTGACACGCGCGGCGGTGGCCGATCCGTCGTTGTTGGTTGGGTCGGGATCCGGCGTCGGGCTGGTGGCAGCGACCCGGTTGGTGAACGAGCCCGCCGCGGGGGCGCGAACGGTCAGGGTGTAGGTGATGGTGGAGCCGGCCGGCAGGCTCACCGCCGGCCACGTGAGCACGGTTCCGGTCTGCGTGGCGCCGTGGCTGACGCTAATCACGGAGACTTCGGCCGGCAGCGTGTCGGTGACCACGACGGCGGCGGCGGTGCCCGGCCCCTGGTTCGAGGCCACGATCGTGTAGGTCACGGTGCCGTTCGGCAGCACCGCGGTCGCGCCTGTCTTGGTGACCGCGACGTCAGCAGTGGCCGGCGCCAGCACGGTGGAAACGCGCGCCGCGGCGGCAGAGCCGTCGTTGTTCCCGGGGACGGGATCGGGAGTGGTGCTGGTGGCTGCCGCCAGGTTGAGGAACGGCCCGCCCGAGGCCGGCGCGGTGGCGGTGATCGTCAACGTCTGGCTGGTGCCCGCGGCGAGGGTGGCAATGGTGGGCCAGGTCACCACTCGACCCGAGGCGGTGCCACCGGCGGAAGCGCTGACAAAGGTCATCCCCACCGGCAGCGTGTCGGTCACCACCACGCTGGTCGCCGGGTCTGGTCCAACGTTGGAGACGACGATCGTGTAGCTCAGACTCCCGTTCGGGGCCACCGACCCGGGTCCGGTCTTGGTGACCGCCACGTCAGCCACGAGGGCGGTGACTGTCGTCGTCACGCGAGCGGCAGACGCCGATCCGTCATTGTTGGTCCCGTCCGGGTCGAGCGTGGTGGCGGTACTGGCGGTCACCGCGGTGAAGGTGGCGGAGCTGGTCGGCGCGGTGACGACCACCGTGTAGGTGACGCTCGAGCCGATCGCCAGGGTCGGAATGGTGGGCCAGGTGATGACGGCTCCGCTCCGGGTCCCGCCGTTCGACGCGCTCACGAAGGTCACGGCTCCGGGCAGCGTGTCGGTGATGACGACGTTGCTGGCCGGGCTCGGTCCGTTGTTGACCACCGTGATCGTGTAGGTGATGGATCCGCCGGGCGCGGCGGTGGCGGGGCCGGTCTTGGTGGCCACCACGTCAGCCACCTCGGTGACGTTGGTGATGACGCGTCCGGGTCCGCTCGATCCGTCGTTGTTGCCGGGCGTGGAGTCGGCGGTGGTCGTCTGACCGGCCACGATGTTGACCATTGGCCCGACCTCCGGGGCCCTTGCCGACACCGTGTAGGTCCGGGTGGCGCCGACGGCGAGGGAGGCGATGGCCGGCCAGACCAGGATGCCTTCGCCGTAGGCGCCGCCGTCCGAGGCGAGCACGCTGGTGACTCCGGGCGGCAAACTGTCGATGACCACGATGCCGGTGGCGGTGGCCGGTCCGTTATTGCTGATCGTGATGGTGTAGTTGACCGTGCCATTGGCGAGCACGGTGCCCGGACCGGTTTTGGTGATGACCACGTCGGCCACTGGCGCCACGGTGGTGGTGACCCGTCCGTTCGGCGGAGAGCCGTCGTTGTTGCTCGAGTCGCCATCGGTGGTGGCCGCTGTGGCGGCGACGACATTGACGAAACTACCGGTCACCGGCGCGGTGACCGTGACGGTGTGGGTCACGGTGGTCCCCGCCGCGAGAACCGGCACCACGGGCCAGGTCACGACGGAACCGACGAGCGTGCCGCCACCGGAGGCGGAGCCGAAGGACACGGCCGCCGGGAGCGTGTCCGTCAGCACCACGTTGACCGCGGGGCTCGGGCCGAGGTTGGTCAGCGTGACGGTGTAGTTGAAGACGCCCGACGACGGGACCGCGCCAGGGCCCGACACGGTGGCGACCACGTCAGCGGTGGTGGCGACAGTGGTCGTGACGCGAGCGGCGGCGGCGGAGCCGTCGTTGTTGGTCGGGACCTTGTCCGGGAGAGTCCCGGTGGCGGCCACGATGGTCGTGAAGGTTCCCGAGGTCGGCGCGGTGGCCGTGACCGTCAAGGTCTGGGTGGCGCCGTTGGCGAGGCTCGCGATGGCGGGCCAGGTGATCACGCCACCAACCGCCGTTCCGCCGGAGGTGGCGGAGACGAAGGTGACGCCGGCCGGCAAGGTGTCGGTCACCACCACGCCAGTGGCGGTGCTGAGACCATTGTTTCGGACCGTGATGGTGTAGCTCAGGGTGCCATTCGGCGCCACGGTAATCGGGCCGGTCTGGGTCACCTGAACGTCGGCCGCGGCGCTCACCACCGTGGACAGGCGGCCGGCGGCGCTGGAGCCGTCGTTGTTGGAGAGATCCGGGTCGCCGGTGGTGGCGGTGCCGGCCGCGAGGTTGGTGATCGTGCCGCTGGCCGGCGCGCGGACCCGGACGGTGTAGGTCTGGGTGGCGCCGACGGCCAGCGATGCGATGGTGGGCCAGGTAACGACCCGTCCGGACCGAACGCCCCCAGCGGAGGCCGAGAGGTAGGTGACCGTGCTTGGCATGGTGTCGGTTACGACAACGCCAGTGGCCGGGTTGGGGCCGTTGTTGCTGACCGCGATGTCGTAGACCAGGGTGTCGCCGCCCAGGGCGGTGACGGGGCCAGACTTGGTCACCACCAGATCCGCCGGGGCGGCCACGGTGGTGGTGACGCGCGCGGCCGCGGCGCTGCCGTCGTTGTTCGTAGGCACCGCGTCGGCGGTGGTGGCGGTGCTGGCCACCACGTTGGTCACCGAGCCGGCCGCCGGTCCGGTGACGACGACCGTGTAGGTCACCGAGGCGCCGCTCGCCATGGTGGCGATCGTCGGCCAGGTAATGACGCTCCCCGCCTGAACTCCGCCGTTGGTGACGCTCACCAGCGTCACGCCGGCCGGCAGGGTGTCGGTCACGACGATGCCGGTGGCGGGATTGGGCCCATTGTTACGGATCGTCACCAGATACGTGATCGTTCCGCCGGCCACGACGGATGCGGGTCCGGTCTGGGTGGTTTGCACGTCGGCGGCGGTGGTGATGGTGGTGACCACCCGGCTGGCGGCCGCGGAGCCATCGTTGTTGGTCGGATCCGGGTCGCCGGTGGCGGCGGATCCGAACGCGAAATTGGTGATGGTGCCGGAGGCAGGCACACGCCAAGTGACCGTGTAGGACTGGCTGGCGCCGCTCGCGAGCGATCCGATGGTCGGCCAGGTCAGCAACCGCCCCGACCGCGTGGCGCCGCCAGTGACGGTCAGAAAGGTGCCGCTGGCCGGCAGGCTATCGCGAAGCACCACGGTCGGGGCCGGGTTGGGACCGGCGTTGGTCAGCGTGATCGTGTAACTGATCGTGGTGCCAGCGGCGGCGGTGGTCGGTCCCGACTTGGTGACGACCAGGTCGGCGGCCGCGGACACCGTGCTGGTGACCCGGCTTGCCGCCGCCGATCCATTGTTGTTGCCCGGATTGAGATCCGCCGTGGCCGAGGCGGCGGCGGCGAGATTCGTAATCGAGCCGGCGGCCGGTCCGGTCACTACCACGGTGAACGTGGCGGTCGCGCCGTTGGCC